>CANCAO010000134.1 GCA_947374105.1 Comamonadaceae bacterium
GCAAGATTTGGTGGGGGCGCTCAGAGATTTGGCCGATGAACTGGGTGCGCCTGAGTCAGTGCCGATTGCGCAATCTACCCGTCAGCCGCAACTCTTGTCTGGGCGCTTCGAGGCTGAGAAGTTCGCCAGCACACTGGGTGTCTTGCTGCCCGACCACTGCATCGTCGCGGAAGACGCCGTCACCTCAGGCCGCCCCTTATTTGAGTACACCCACAACGCCACGCCGCACGACTGGTTGCAGCTCACCGGTGGGGCCATTGGACACGGCTTTGCCTGCGCCACCGGGGCAGCCATTGCCAGCCCAGATCGCCAAGTGGTGTGTCTGCAAGCCGACGGTGCGGGCATGTACTGCCTGCAAGCGCTGTGGACGCAGGCCCGGCACAAGCTCAAGGTGGTCAATGTGGTGTTTGCCAACAGTGCCTACAAGATATTGCAAGGCGAACTCGTCGCCGTGGGCGCTACGCCGGGGCCGGTATCGAGCGACTTGTTTGACCTGGGGCGACCCACGCTGGACTGGGTCAAGCTGGCCCAAGGCATGGGGGTTGAGAGCTGCTCGGTGGACACGCTGGAGCAGTTTGCCGACGTGTTCAAGTCGGCTTGCGACAGGCCGGGCCCCTTCCTGATTGAGTTTCGAATCTGAAGGATCGCCCCTTCAAATTCGCGCCTGCTTATTCGAAAGGTGTTTCGACGGGTGTAATGGGGGTAGTGGGTGCTGCTGCAGCCTGACGCACGCCAGCCTTCTCACCCGCCGTAGCGAACTTGCTGTATTTGCCCAAGATAGGCACCATCTGGCCATAGATACGCGGGGCAGCTGCTAAGCATTCTTTTTGTTCCAGAAAGTTGGATTCACCGGTGAAGTTGCCCACCAGTCCACCAGCCTCAGTCACCAGCAGCGAACCTGCCGCTACGTCCCAGGGTTGCAGGCCAGTTTCAAAAAATCCATCGGTCAAACCAGCGGCCACATAGGCCAGGTCCAGCGCGGCTGCGCCGGGGCGACGCAGACCGGCTGTGCGCGGCATGATGTCGCCCAAAATCGCTAGGTGCTGTTTGAAGTTGTCGCCCTCACGGAAGGGAAAGCCAGTGGCCAGCAGGCACTGGCGCAAATCGGTGCGCTTGCTCACGCGCAGGCGGCGGTCATTGACAAACGCGCCGCGCCCTTTGGTGGCGGTGTAGAGGTCGTTGCGGGTGGGGTCGTACACCACGGCTTGCTCGATCTTGCCTTTGACTGCAAGCGCGATGCTGACGCAGTAAAAGGGGAAGCCGTGGATGAAGTTGGTGGTGCCGTCCAGCGGGTCAATGATCCAGACGAATTCGGAGTCCTTGGCACCCTGCTCGCTGCCCGACTCTTCGGCCATTATGCCGTGGCCGGGGTAGGCGGTGAGCAGTGTCTCAATGATGGCCTGCTCGCTGGCGTGATCAACTTCAGTCACATAGTCGTTGACCTGCTTTTGCGAAATCCGCACCGCCTCCAGATCGAGCGCGGCGCGGTTGATGATGGAGCCAGCGGCGCGGGCGGCCTTGATGGCCACATTGATCATGGGGTGGAGGTTGGGTGAGGACATAAGTTTTATAGATTGTGGGACAGACCTTTAGCTCTGTCCCCAACTGATTAAGAACAGAGGGGGCTGCACGGCGATGCGGGCAGCGACAATAGCTTTATTTTACCCGTCCAAGCCCTTTGCTTATGCCTACCCCTCTTCAAACTTCACCTTGGCGCACCCGTTTTATTCTGCTCAACACCAGTCATGCGGGCAATGTGGGTGCGGCGGCGCGGGCCATCAAGGTCATGGGCTTTAGCGAGATGGTGCTGGTCGCCCCACGCTGGGCCAATGTGCTGCGCCGCGAAGAAACCATCCAGCGCGCCAGTGGTGCGCTGGACGTGCTGGCCAACGCCCGCATCGTGGACACGCTGGACGAGGCGTTGGACGGCATGACCCACCTGTGCGCCACTGCCATGACCCCGCGTGACTTTGGCCCGCCTACGGTGACCCCTCGGGAACATTTTGAGATGCTATTAAATAAGGAGCTGCTTACGTCTACAAATAAAGCGCTACAGCCCGATTTGATTGAAGAAAACGACCTTGAAACGACGGGTAACGAGCAAGGCATAGGCTTCTTGTTTGGCTCTGAGCGCTTTGGCATGACCAATGAAGACGTGTACCGCTGCCACGCCTGCCTGAGCATCCCCACCAACCCTAGCTTTGGCTCGCTTAATCTGGCGGCTGCTTTGCAAGTGATTGCCTACGATTGGCGGCTGGCGTTGGGGGGCTTCTCTGCTCCCGATCGCCCTGAGCCCATCTCCGTTCGCCCTGAGCCTGTCGAAGGGCTTGGCGTTGAGCCCGGGGTGCAGGCAGAGCAGATGCCGGGGGCTCATACGCTGCGCTTTTTGAAATCGCCCCCAACATCCGCTCTGCCCACACCCCTGCCGTTGTCTATTCGTACGGAGTTGCCTCGGCGACTTGCCGATGCCCAGCAAGTCGCAGGCATGCTCTCGCACCTAGAGAAGGCCCTTGTCGCCATTGAATTTCTCGACCCTGCCGCCCCCAAAAAACTCATGCCCCGCCTGAACCAGTTGTTCAACCGGGCAGAAGTAACGCAAGAAGAAATCCACATCCTGCGCGGCGTGGCCAAAGCCATGTTGGACGTGGCGGCGCGCAACACCCCACATACCCCTGCGCCCACCTCTATGCCCGCAAAAGGATAGACTTCAAATATGTTTTCTCGACTTCGCTCCGACATCCAATGCATCCTTGACCGCGACCCGGCCGCCCGCACCGCCTGGGAGGTGCTGACCTGCTACCCCGGCCTGCACGCACTGTTTTTGCACCGCCGCGCCCACTGGTGCTGGAGCCATGGCTTGAAGTGGCTTGGGCGCTTCATCGCGCACTGCTCTCGCATCCTTACCGGCATTGAGATTCACCCCGCAGCCAAGATCGGCCCATGCGTGTTTATCGACCACGGCATGGGCGTGGTGATTGGCGAAACCGCCGAAGTGGGCAGTGGTTGCACCATTTACCACGGCGTCACGCTGGGCGGCACCTCGCTCTATAAAGGCGCCAAGCGACACCCTACGTTGGGCCGCGACGTGGTGGTGGGTGCAGGGGCCAAAGTATTGGGCGGCTTTACCGTGGGCGATGGGGCGCGTATCGGCTCCAACGCGGTAGTCACCAAACCCGTGCCCCCAGGGGCCACGGCCGTGGGCAACCCAGCGCGCATCATCGAAGCCGAATCCGACATCAAACGCGAAGAAACCGCCTCACGCCTTGGCTTCTCAGCCTACGGCGTCACGCAAAACGACGACCCGCTGAGCCAAGCCATGCGCGGCCTGATTGACAACGCCTCTTCGCAAGATCATCAGATTGCCCTGCTGTGGCAAGCGATTGAGCAACTCTCCAAAGGGCAATCCACACCCAGTTGCGTACCCGGTGACGCCGCCCGCAGTGAGAACTTTGAGGCGGCCAAGTTGAACCAGTTGGTGGGGAAGTAGGGCACCAGTTTGTCCGTTGTGGGTCGGGCATCCCTCATTAGGGTAGTGAGACTTCTGGCAAGTACGCCTAAAATCTGCGCAGCCAGTCTGCCGGGTTTCACGGAATTTTTATATCTGTATAACAATTTGAAAAACCTCCGTAAGCAAGGCTGCAAGCCACTCTCAGGAGGAATTAATGTCCAGAATATCCCGCAGCGCCCAGAATATCCCGCAAGTTTTGCGCCATACATTACTACAAGGGCTTCCCCTCTAAGGTCAAGCGAATCTCCACGAGTCATCGCGCCAGCGAGTCTCGGATATTCAAATTAATTCCACTCTTCACGTTCGGCGGCATTGCATCTAAAGCAAGAGGTGCGGACAGCGAAACTACAAACGGTCATTGATGCAGGCGATACCTGCGGACCCTGATGAAAGACGCACGTGGGGGACTCATTCGTTAGCCGAGCACACCAGAGTGGCTCCGTACGGTAGCCGGAATGCATCACCCCGACTCATTACCGCCCAGCACATTCGCGCGTTCTTCGCTGCAATGGCCACCACGGCACGCCAGTAACCCCGACGCTCAGCCAATGCAGTGGCCCATCGACTGATCGGGTCTGTCTTGTTTTTTGCCGACACCAGAACGGCACGCGCACCCAGCACCAGCAATGAACGTAGATAGGCGTCGCCCGCTTTGGTGATGTGTCCCAGCCGCTGCTTGCCACCCGAGCTGTATTGTCCTGGCACCAGACCCAGCCAGGCACTCAACTGACGACCGTTGCAGAAGTCATGACCATGGCCAATGGTGCTGATCAACGCCGTAGCCGTGACCGGACCTACGCCGGGCAAGCGCATCAGTTGCTGTGCAGCACCGTCAGCTTTGGCCAGACTGGCAATGTGCTGGTCATACTGGATGATGCGCTCATCGAGCCGACCGACCTCGCTTAGCAAGTCGCCCACCACCGTATTCGTCCAGCCAGGCAGATCTTCAAGATGCTGCAAAGCCTCGCGGCGCACCACGGCGGCTTTTAAAGGGAGCACGATGCCGAATTCAGACAGCAGACCACGAATGCGATTTAGCGTGGCGGTACGCTGCTCAACAAACCCCTGCCGGGCACGGTGTATGAGCAACTGGCCTTGCTGGTCCAGAGTCTTGATGGGCACAAATCGCATGGTCGGCCGGCTGACCGCTTCACAGATGGCTTGAGCGTCGGCCGCATCGTTCTTGCCTTTCTTGCCCGACAGGCGATAGGGCGTCACGAACTTCGGTGCGATCAAACGGGCTGTGTGACCAAACCTGGCGAACTCACGCGCCCAGTGGTGAGCGCCTGAACATGCCTCCATGCCAATGAGGCAGGGCGGCAACTTGGTAATCAGTTCGAGCAGGGCGGCGCGTTTGACGGCCGGGCGCACGAGTGCCGGTTTGCCTGTCTCATCCACACCATGCACTGCAAAGACGTTCTTGGCGAAATCAATTCCAACAGTTACGATTGCATGATTTCCCCTTCCAGGTGAGTTGATGAAAAGTTTGACCTCTCCATCGTGGCACTTTATTGCCGTAAACCGCAACCCTGACGGGTTGATGCTCGCTTGGGACGGGGAAGTCCCTTTCATTCGTTAGACGGCACCGATGCGACACGTACCGCTAGCACTATTGCTCGTCGCTTTGATGTGCAACGTGCAGGCTGCTTCGCCGAAAGTCCCAAAGGATGTCGATCAATTTCTTGACCGGCGCGAGGCCTGCGATCACTTTCGAGGTGAGGACGGGTACGACGAAGAACGGCGGCTTGAAATTCAACGCGCGCTCTGCGAAACATGTCTCGGAACAGATGCGGAACTTGCAAGGCTCAAGGCGAAGTACAAAAAAGTGGAGTCAGTCCAAGTTCGACTTGAAGTCTTCGAATCCCATATTGAGCCGAAAAAGAAGGACGATCAGGTCAAGCTCTGCAGGGCGCTAAAAAGTCCAAAATGACCAGATCGAATGTGCCGTCTAACCAGTCGCTCGAGTGGACCTCCACCAGCTGGCCGCGCTACGCTCAGCAGTTCATCATCGCTTCGCGCGGCCAGCCGGATCCGGCCCCTCCGCTCTAACGTTGAGGCTACCACGCACGCATGTCCGCTAGCT
>CANCAO010000135.1 GCA_947374105.1 Comamonadaceae bacterium
GTCTTGCAGGGCCGACACATTGACCTGGTGGTAGTGCATGGCGTGCAGGGTGGCGGCGGTGGGTGAGGGCACCCAGGCGGTGTTGGCACCGGCCAGGGGGTGCACTACTTTTTGCTGCATCATCGCGGCCATCAGGTCGGGCATGGCCCACATGCCTTTGCCGATTTGGGCGCGGCCTTTGAGGCCACAGGCCAAGCCGACTTGCACGTTGCTGGTCTCATACGCGGCAATCCAGTCTGTGCCCTTCATGGCGGCTTTGCGGATCATGGGGCCCGCGTGCATGGCGGTGTGCATTTCGTCGCCGGTGCGGTCCAGGAAGCCGGTGTTGATGAAGGCCACACGGCTCTTGGCGGCGGCAATACAGGCCTTGAGGTTCACGCTGGTGCGGCGCTCTTCGTCCATGATGCCGAGCTTGACGGTGTTCTCGGGCAAGCCCAGCAGTGTCTCCACCCGTGCAAACAACTCAGATGCAAACGCCACTTCAGCCGGGCCGTGCATTTTGGGTTTGACGATGTAGATCGAGCCGGTGCGCGAGTTTCGAATGCCATTGCTGGTCAGGCCTTGCAAGTCATGCAGCGCTATGGCTGTGGTGACGACGGCGTCCAGAATGCCTTCAAAAATTTCAGAACCGTCGCCACACAAAATGGCGGGGTTGGTCATCAGGTGGCCGACGTTGCGCAGGAACAGCAGCGAGCGGCCATGCAGCTTGATTTCTTCACCGGCCACACCGGTGTAAACGCGGTCGGCGTTGAGGCGGCGCGTGAGGGTCTTGCCGCCCTTGCTCAGGGTTTCGACCAGCGTGCCTTTGAGGATGCCCAGCCAGTTGTCATAGGCCAGCACTTTGTCGTCCGCATCGACCACGGTGACCGAGTCTTCCAGGTCGAGGATGGTAGACAGGGCCGCTTCGATCAGCAAGTCGCTCACGCCTGCAGCATCGCTTTGGCCGATGGTGGTGCTGCGGTCGATTTGGATCTCGATGTGGATGCCGTTGTTGCGCAAGAGGATGGCGCTCGGGGCTGCCGATCCGCCTTGGTAACCGATGAATTTGTTGATATCCGCCAAGCCACTGGTCTTGCCGTTTTTCAGCGTCACCACCAGCTTGCCGCCTTGCACGGTGTAGGCGCTGGAGCCGACGTGGGAGCCGCTGGCCAAGGGGGCCACGCGGTCGAGCACGTTGCGGGCGTACTCAATGACTTTAGCGCCGCGCAGCGGGTTGTAGGCCTTGCCATCCGCGCTGAGCTTGGTCGCACCCTTGGTTTCGGGCAACACGTCAGTGCCGTACAGCGCGTCGTACAGCGAACCCCAGCGCGCGTTGGCGGCGTTCAGCGCGTAGCGGGCGTTCAGGATGGGCACGACCAGTTGCGGGCCAGCTTGCACGGCGAGTTCAGCGTCCACATTGGCGGTGTCGCTGGCCACGGAGGCGGGCACGGGCACGAGGTAGCCGATCTTGGTGAGGAAGGCGCGGTAGGCCTTCATGCTCTTGATGGGGCCGGGGTTGGCCTTGTGCCAAGCGTCCAAGTCGAGCTGCATGCGGTCGCGCTCGGCCAGCAGAGCGGTGTTTTTAGCACCCAGTTCGTGGGCAATGGCGTCAAAGCCTTTCCAGAAACCGGCGCTGGTGACGCCCGTGCCGGGCAGCACTTTGTCTTCGATGAAGCGGTACAGGTTGGTGGCGACTTGCAGGCGGTGGGCTTTAGTGCGGGGTGTGGTGGTGTTGGTCATGTTTAACTTAGTCCAGGGCTATAAAAATTCAAAAAAGAGAAAACTTAAACGGATTCAAAAAACCCGAGCACGTCGGTCAGCGTGCTGCCTGTGCGGGTGGGCTGCGTGCCCAGTTCTTCAAAAGGCAGCTGGTAGCGGTTCACCCATAGGGTCTGATAGCCGTACCAGGTGGCGGCCAGGGCGTCCCAGCTGTTGCAACTCACAAAGGCGATCTGATGGGCTTTCAAACCGGTGGCCTGCTCGCCCAGGGCATAGGCCTCGGGGTCGGTTTTGTACTTGCGCACGGCATCCACGCTGATGACGTGGTCCAGCAGACCCTCCAACCCTGCGCTGCGCACGGCAATGCCCAGCATGTCTGGGTCACCGTTGGACAGGATGCCGGTCACAATGCCACGGTTTTTCAGCGCTTGCAGCACCGCCTTGTTCTCAGGAAAAGCGCTCAGGTGACGGTACTGGTTCATGAGCTGCGCTTCATGCTCGGGGCTCAGCACCAGTTTGAGGCGCTTGCAGGCGTAGCGCAGGCCAGCGCGGGTGAGCTCCCAAAACGGCTGGTAGTGCGCGCCATGGTTGCTGGTGGTGACCAGCCGGGTGTATTCGATTTGCTTGTCGCGCCACAGCACGCTCAAGGCGCTGCCCTGGCCGGGAAAGAGCTGCTCGGCCAGCAGGCCCACGCTGTACACGTCCAGCAGCGTACCGTAGGCGTCGAAAAGCACGGCCTGCGGGTGTTGGGCGAGCTGTGAGCGGATTTTTTCCATCCCGCTACTCTATTTGATACTTTAATAATGATTAATAGTGTAAATATTAATTTATTAAGTACAAAAAGTATGTAATCTTATCGTGAGCCATCTTCCATCGTGACAGTTGGACTGAAGATCGTGCCAAGACATGAACGAGATGTGCGTGTTTAGTCGGCGTACACGCCTGCAGAGCGGATCACCGGACCCCATTTTTGGATTTCCGATTGGAGCCAGCTTCTCAGGCCCTCAGGGGTTTGTTTGGCGTCTGGCACGATCTCGGCACCGAGATCGATCATGCGGTTTGCAAAGGTCGGATCTTTCAGCGCCGTGCGCAAGGCTGCGTTGAATTTCTCGACCACGGCGATGGGCGTGCCTTTAGGCGCATAAACACCGTGCCAGACGATCACCTCAAAGTCTTTGAGACCGCCCTCACTCAGGGTGGGTGCGTCCGGCAGCGCGCGGATGCGTTCTTTGGTGGTTACACCAAAAAGTTTGACGGTGCCCGCCTTGATGTGTTGCGTGGTTTGTGTGGTCTGGTCGCATAGCAAATCCACCTGACCACCCAGCAACGCATTGAGCGCCGGTGCGGTGCCTGAGAAGGGCACAGTGGTCACATCAGCGCCCAGTGCCTTTTGAAACAACATGCCGCACAGGTGAGACACGGCACCCAGACCCGCATTCGCGAGGTTGATTTTGCTCGCATTGGCTTTGACGTAAACCATGAGTTCTTGCAGATTTTTGGCAGGCAAGTCTTTGCGGCCCAGCAGCGTCATGGGCACATCCACGACTTGGCCTACATATTCAAAGTCAGTCAAAGGGTTAAACGCCAGCTTGCGGTACAGCGCAGGCGCGGTGGACATGCCGTTGTGGTGAATCAAAAATGTGTAGCCATCGGGCGCGGCTTTGGCGACATAGCTCGCAGCCAGTGTGCCACCTGCGCCCAGCTTGTTTTCGACCAACACGGTTTGCCCCAGGGGCTTGCTCATGGCGGCGGCCAAGGTGCGGGCCACGATGTCGGTGGGGCCACCGGCGGCAAAGGGAACGATCAGGCTGATCGGCTTGGCGGGGTAGGTCTGGGCAATGGCGCTGCTGGCACCTAACACCATGACCATGCTGGCCGTTAGAGTGATAAAGCCAATGAGACGGCGGTGATGGCGCATGGTCGATGATCCTTAGGGTGAATAAAAGAAAGCTCGAATCCTCTAGCAAGCGCGTACAAAACACATGGGGATTTACCCTTTGATTTGCATTTGAAGCGCGGGGTTGGAGGTCATTACACTTGGAACTACGATGAACACTATCCCCCCGGTTTCTTTTGCGCAGCAGTTGACCGAGTTGCGCACTTACATGCTGAAGTTCGCACGGCTTCAGTTGCGCAATGAGGCTTGGGCCGAAGACGCTGTGTCTGAAACTGTGCTTGCAGCCCTGGCTAAGCCGCAGTCGTTCAGCCAGCGCTCTCAGCTCAAGACCTGGTTGGTCGGTATCCTCAAACACAAGATCATTGATGCGCTGCGCCTGCATGGCCGAGAGGTCAGCTCGTCCCCCGCCGATGACGATGAGGGCGACTTGCTGGACACTCTGTCCTTCAAGCCCGATGGGCACTTTGTGCAAGCACCGGCCGACTGGGGCAACCCCGAGCAAGAGTTAGGCAGTCGGCAATTCTTTGAAGTGCTGGAAGCTTGTGCTGATAAATTACCCGCAATGCAGGCACGTTTGTTCTTGATGCGGGAGTGGTTGGAGTTGTCGAGCGAAGAAGTTTGTAAGGAATTGACGCTCACGCCGACCAACTTGTATGTGCAGCTTCACCGTGCGCGCTTGCGTTTGCGTGAGTGCCTGGAGTTGAACTGGTTTGCCAACCCCGCTGCTCAAGCGACAAGTTTATGAAATCATCTCTGCCGTTCATGCGCAGTTGCAAAGAGGCTTCTGCCCTGCTGATAGCTCGTGAAGATCAGACCCTGCCATTGCGGGAGAGTCTGGCCTTGCGCCTGCATTTAGCCATTTGCGCCGCCTGCCCGCGCTTTGAGCGGCAGTTGCTCACCCTGCGCAATGCTATGAAGCAGTGGCGCAACTATGCGGGCGATGACAAGTGAGCATTTGAGGGCTTAAGCGAGGAAGTGCGAAAGAGTTGTCGCCTCGGTCATGCCCCATACGCGTTTGATCACTGTGCGCATTTCAGCCTCAGTCGCCCCTTCGTGGTAGCGCGCCAAGCGGGTGGCCTTGTCTTGTAGCTCTTGGCGTGAGAGCGTGTTGCCGGGGTCACCTTTAGGTTCATCGACGCGGCCGTGCAAGACGCGTCCGTCCATCGTTTCAACCCGCACTTTGCCAATCCATTGCACGGGGTAAGCGGTATCGACTTCCACGTCCAGCTCCATCACCACCTTGTTGTGGAAATCAACCACCTCGGGGCTCTTAAAGCTGGCGTCAAACTCGGTTAAACCGGCATGGTTCAGCACCGCCACCAGACCCAGTACTGTGCCCATGGAGAACTTGCTTTGGTGCACGGTTTGCGGGTCGGTCACCGGGCCCAGCACGTCAATCGCACCTTGGTGCACCAGCGCAGTGACGCGCTTAACGTCGGCCGCGTGCAGGCCGTGTGTGTGCATCACCTGTTGCAGTGCGTCCGCCGCTGGGTGGGTGTGGCGGCATGAGGCGTGGAACTTGAACGAGGTCTCGGCCAACGCCCAGCGCATGCCCAGGCCATCGACGAGTTTGCGCGGGTCGGCGTCGCTGGACATGCCAGCGGCCATGCCTTGTGGGCCTTCCAAAATGCGTCGTGCGCCGGTAAAGCCACCCTGAGCCAGATAGGCGGCGGTCAGGCCCGCGCCTGCGGCATGCGCGGTGTGCAGTTGTTTGGAGTCCGCCGCGTCGCGCAAGAACTCCCAGAGACCGCCGGACTGCGTGCCCGCCGAGCCAAAGGCGTGCAACATTTGCTCGGGCGTTAAACGCAGCAAATGGCCGACTGCGGCGGCAGCGGCCAGCGTGCCTGCCGTGCCGGTGGTGTGGAAGATTTTGTAGTGCGATCGGCCTAAAAATTCCCCCACCCGAATGCCCACCTCGTAGCCCGCCACGCTGGCGGTGA
>CANCAO010000136.1 GCA_947374105.1 Comamonadaceae bacterium
CGCAGCCCGACCCCACGCATTGACCTGCCTTGGCCGAGGTGTGGACGTTCGGAGGATGGGAAGTCAAAACAGCCGAACTGCAAACCGCCAACAGCAGGCTACACGCCACTGAGCGAAAGGCTGTTTTCAAACCAAGCTCGCAGACGTACCGAGTGGCTGGAGCGTGCCGCGAAGAACAGCCACGGACACTCGGTGCGTTCGCCCACCAAGCCCGAGTGGCGAAGCTACAAAACCAACGACGAAGCTACAAGACAAAAATCTATGGAGCCAACCGCTCCCGCACCCACCCTAGCGCCCCATCCGGCGAGTAGCGCAGTCGGTCATGCAAACGGCTCTTGCGCCCCTGCCAAAATTCCCAACCATCAGGCTTGAGGCGGTAGCCACCCCAGTGCGGTGGACGAGGCGGTTGCAGTAGAAATTGCACGGCATAGCGGGCGGCGTTAGTCACCAGAACGCCCCGATTCGCGATCACCTGGCTTTGCGGGCTGGCCCAGGCACCGATGCGTGAATCGAGCGGACGGCTGTTGAAGTAGGCATCGCTCTCGGTGTCGCTGATCTTTTCGACCTGACCTTCAATGCGCACCACCCGCTCCAGCTCCACCCAGTGAAACTGCAGCGCGGCAAACGGGTTGCCTGCCAGTTGCTGGCCTTTGCGGCTCTCGTAGTTGGTGAACCAGACGATGCCACGCTCGTCATAGCCTTTGATCAGCACCACGCGGGTGGAGGGGCGCAGATTGCTGCCCACCGTGGCCAGCGTCATGGCATTGGGCTCAGGCAGATCGGCGGTGATAGCTTCGTTGAGCCACTGGTCGAACTGTTGCAGTGGGTCGGCGTGCGAGGCGGCTTCGTTGAGTTCAGCACGTTCGTAGCTTTTGCGCAGGTCAGAAATTTTCGTCATACTCGCAGTATAGAAAATCAATCACCGAGATTGGAAACAAACATGGAAAGTTTAGACCTTCGGGTATTGGGCGAGGCACTCGCGTGGAGAGAAGCGGGCCACAAAGTCACGCTGGTGACGGTGGTGCAAACCTGGGGCAGCGCGCCGCGCCCACCGGGTGCCATGCTGGCCGTGCGTGACGATGGCTTGGTGAGCGGCTCGGTCTCCGGTGGCTGTGTAGAGGATGATTTGATTGCCCGCACCAAGGCGGCTTTCAAGATGGCTTCAGACGATGTGAGTGAACGCCTACCGTCGATGATTGCCTACGGTGTTAGCCAGGAAGAAGCAGCCCGCTTTGGCCTGCCCTGCGGTGGTTCCTTGCGTCTGGTGCAAGAGCCTTTGCTGGACATCGCTTGGGTGACGGAGTTGCTCGCTCGCACAACGGCTCATGGCTTGGTACGCCGCACTTTGCATCTGAGCACAGGCCAAGTTGAGCTGGCTGAGGCCGAGCGTGGCGAACAAATGCAATTTGACGGCACAACCCTGTCCAGCGTGTTCGGCCCGAAGTGGCGTTTGCTGTTGATTGGGGCGGGCCAGCTCTCGCAAGCCGTGGCGCACATGGCATCTTTGCTCGACTTTGAGGTGCTGGTGTGTGACCCGCGTGAGGAGTACGCGCATAGCCTGGGCTTGTTGGGCGTGCAGCGCGTGTTGGGCATGCCCGACGACGTGGTACGCGAGCTGGTGCCTGATGCTCACACCGCCATCGTGGCCCTCACGCACGATCCCAAGCTCGACGACATGGCCTTGATGGAGGCGCTCAAGTCCTCCGCCTTTTACGTCGGTGCCTTGGGCTCGCAACGCAACCAGGGCGTGCGCAAGCAGCGTCTGGCCGAACACTTTGACCTGACTCCGGATGAACTCGCGCGCCTGCACGGGCCAGTGGGCTTGGCGTTGGGAGCCAAGACGCCGGCTGAAATCGCCGTGTCCATCGTGGCAGAGATCGTGCAGGTCAAAAATGCGGTGAACCCCTCCGTCAAATCAACGCCGGGTTGTGTCGTCGCGTGAGGTGACGGCGGGCGCGCTTGAAGGCGCGTTGCCGGTGGTCATCGTGCTGGCATCGGGGCGCGGTGAGCGCTTTCTTGCCTCAGGCGGTAGCACGCACAAACTTCATACCCTGCTCGGTGAAAAAACCGTGTTGCAACACACGCTAGACGCGGTGCGTGACAGCGGCTTGCCTTGGCATCTGGAAGACGCAGGCCACTCCGGCATGGGCGATTCCATCGCCGCTGCGGTGAGGGCTACCGCCACCGCCCCCGGTTGGCTGATTCTCCCCGCCGACCTGCCCTTGATTCGCCCCGACACCTTGCGTCAAGTGGCGCTGGCTGATCCGACGCAGACTGTTGTGGTGCCCGTGTATGAAGGGCAACGCGGCCACCCGGTTCGGTTCATGAAAGCCTGTGGCCCACAGCTCATGTGTTTAGAAGGAAATCGGGGTGCAGCCCAGGTAGTACGTGCACAAGCAGCTATTGAAATAATAGTGAGTGACATCGGTTGCGTGACCGACATCGACACTGTGGCTGATTTGCAGCGGGCGCAGCGCCTGCTCAATCACACTCAATAGCCGCTGTTACTTGCTGGTGGTGGTTGTTGCGGCAGGCTAATCACGGCGCAAGCCAGACGTGGCCCGGCGTTTCCGGTGGGTTGGGTGGTGAAGTCGTCCGGGTCCCGGTGCACGATCAGGCCATGCCCAACAATGTTGCCCGCACCCGTGCCTACCGTAATGCTGCTGGATTCAAAGTTGAAGCGTGCAGTGCCGTTGGCATCGGCCTTCAGGCTGGGCAGATCGCCCACATGGTGCGTGGCCTGATTATGGGAACCATGCGCTGCGCCCATGGGGTTGAAGTGGCCACCGGTACTCATACCATCGCCACTGGAGCAGTCACCTTTGTCATGAATGTGAAAGCCATGTTCGGCATTCGGCTTGAGCCCACGGATTTCGCCAGAGACCATAACCTTGTCACTTTGCTGGGTGAATGTGACGTTGCCACTGGTTGTGTTGCCGCGCGTTGGCTGGAGTTGGGCTGATGCCGTGGGGCCGCTTGGGGTGTAGGCGCAGGCCGTCAGCACAAGGGCCGTGGCTAGGGGGACAAGGATTTGACGCATGAAGTGCTCCGGAATAGAAGCTTGGAATGTAATCTGCCCATCTGGTCTATGCAAGGGGCATGGCATCCGTGATGACATGGAGCTCAGATCGCTCGCTGAATCAACTCGATCTTGTAGCCATCCGGGTCGGTGACGAAGGCGATGAGGGTGTCGCCGCCCTTGACCGGGCCGGGCTCGCGGGTAATGTTGCCACCACCGGCCCGGATTTTTTCGCAGGTCGCGACGATGTCAGGTACTCCTAGCGCAATGTGGCCGTAGGCCGTGCCGAGTTCGTAGTGATCCACGCCGTAGTTGTAGGTCAGCTCAATCTCGGCTTGATCTGGGTTGCTGCCGTAGCCGACGAATGCGAGTGAGTACTTCTGATCGGGTCGGTCGGTGGTGCGCAGCAAGCGCATGCCCATGACCTGGGTGTAGAAGTCGATGGCGCGTTGTAAGTTGCCGACGCGCAGCATGGTGTGTAGAAAAATCATGATTGTGCTTGGGTGGCGTTGGGAAAATCAAAAATAAGACAAGTGGTTGTGGCGTGAGCGTACAGCGTGCCGTCTGGCCCCACCAGCCGTGCCTCGGCGGTGGCGAGTTGGCGACCGCAGTGGACGACCTTGCCTTCGGCCCGCACGCGCGTGACCTTTGGGGTGAGGGCCTTGACCAGGTTCACGTTCAATTGCGTGGTGGTGTAGCCGCGCCCTGAGGGTATGAGGGTGTGCACGGCACAGCCCAGGGCCGAGTCCAACAGGGTGGCAAACCAGCCGCCGTGCACCGTGCCCAAGGGATTGCCATGTTGCAGGCCGGGTGTGCCCTGAAACACGGCTTCGCCTGCGGCCACATGGATCAGCAGAAAATCAAGCGTGTCGAAAATGGGGGCATAGGGCAGTTCGCCCTGTAGCATGGCTTGCAGGGTTTGCAAGCCATTTTTGCTGCCGATTTGAGCCAACGTAGAAACGCCAGCGCCCGGACCTGCATCCTGACGCTGGCGCACCAAAGTTTCTTCGGCCAGCCACTGGTCCAGGGTTATGGAGGGTGTGGCGGGTGACATGGCGTGATCTTAGCGGTTGAAAGAGCCGCCGCGCGAACCACCGCCGCCGCCATAACCGCCACCGCCGCCAGAACCACCACCATAGCCGCCACCGCCACCACTGCGGCTGCGGTTGCCACCACCGAAGCCACCGCCGCCACCCCGGCGAGCGCCGCGCTCGGCCATCATGTCCACGCTGGTGCGCATCGGGTCGGGTTGGCCTTGGGCTGCGCGTGGTGCGCTGGCACGTGGCTCTGAGTTGTAGCCGGATGCGGCTGAGCGGGGTTGGCCTTGGCCGTAGCCTTGACCGCGTCCTTCTTGCGAGGGGCGTGGGCCTTGGGCGCGGGCGGGTGGCTGACCACCGTAGCCGTTGCCATTACCGTTGCTGGGGTTGTGACGGGCTTGGCCCGCTGGTTTGCGCGGTGCGTTACCGCCACGGCCACCACCACCGCCGCCGCCACTGCGCCCGCCACGGTCACCCTGGCTGGCGCGGCTTTCGCTCACGCGCTGCATCATCTCGCTGCGTGCGGCTTTGGCTGCGGCCTGCATCACGTCGCGGCTTGGGGGTTTGCCTGCGCCGCCCCAAATGGTCTGACGACCCATGGCGATGGGTTCGCCTTTTTCACCTGGCTCGGGGCCAAAACCTTCAACGATTTTGACTTCAATCTTTTGCTTGGTGAAGCGCTCGATATCTTGCATAAAGCCTTCTTCGTCCATGCACACCAGGTTGACGGCAGCACCGTCAGCACCAGCGCGGCCGGTGCGGCCAATGCGGTGCACATAGTCTTCGCTGACGTTGGGGATTTCGTAGTTCACCACATGCGGCAGGTCGTCGATGTCAATGCCGCGCGCGGCAATGTCGGTGGCCACCAGGGCGCGGATGTCGCCGCTCTTGAATCCGGCAAGCGCTTGGGTGCGGGCGGCCTGACTTTTATTCCCGTGCAGCGCCATCGCTTGAATACCGTTCTTGGTCAGAAACTCGGCCACATTGTTGGCACCGAACTTGGTGCGGGTGAACACCAGAACCTGGCTCCAGTTCTGTTCGTTAATGATGTGGACCAGCAGCGCTTTTTTCTTGCCACGACCGACCGGGTGAATGGTCTGTGTGATGCGCTGCACCGTGGTGTTGCGCGGGGTGACCTGCACGCTTTGCGGGTTCTTTAGCAGGTTGTTGGCCAGGTCGCGAATCTCGTCGCTGAAAGTGGCCGAGAACAGCAAGCTTTGCTTGTCTTTGGGCACCACGGCCAGCACTTTTTTCACGTCATGGATGAAGCCCATGTCCAGCATGCGGTCGGCCTCGTCCAGCACCAGCATTTGCACCTGGCCCAAGTCCAGCACGCCTTGTTGCAGTAAGTCCAGCAAGCGGCCAGGTGTGGCCACCAAAATGTCCACGCCTTTTTTGACCTTGGAGATTTGCGGATTCATGCCGACGCCGCCAAAAATGACGGTGGAGCTGAGTTG
>CANCAO010000137.1 GCA_947374105.1 Comamonadaceae bacterium
ATGCCACCTTTGGAGGCGCTGTAGGCGGCCTGGCCAATTTGGCCGTCGTAAGCCGCAACCGAGGCGGTGCTGATGATGCAGCCACGCTCCATCGTGGGCTCAGGCTCGTTTTTGCACATGGCGTCGGCGGCCAAGCGGATCATGTTGAAGCTGCCGATCAGGTTGATGGTGACGGTGCGTTTGAAGTTTTCAAAATTGTGAGGCCCGTTTTTGCCCACGGTTTTTTCACCCGTGGCAATGCCAGCGCAGTTCACCAGGCCCATGAGCTTGCCCAGGGTCGTGGCCTTGGCAACCACGGCCTGGCCATCGACCTCGGAGGTCACGTCGCACTTGACGAAGGCGCCGCCAATCTCTTTGGCAACGGTCTCGCCTTTATCGGCCTGCATATCAGCAATCACGACGATGCCGCCTTTGGCCGCGAGCATGCGAGCCGTGCCTTCGCCCAAGCCCGACGCGCCGCCGGTGACGATGAATACCTTGCCTGAAATGTCCATGTGATTTCCTGATGTTTGGGTGATTGATCTGACTGAATGACGCGTGACTGCGAGCCGTCTCGCAAGTTTCAACGACTCAAATTATCACGTATTGCTTCATGGCGGGAAATCCTTTAAATTTTGCTGCTATACTTTGGCCTCTCGGAGACTTGTAGGCGCGTAGCTCAGCTGGTTAGAGCACCACCTTGACATGGTGGGGGTCGTTGGTTCGAGTCCAATCGCGCCTACCAATTTTCCGTTTTCTGCATCTCTTTTGCTAGCTCAAATTTATCTTTGAGCCCTTCAGGCAAATGATCTCTCCTACGTGTTGCAGTGCAATATAGTTGTCAAGCCGATCTAGCTTGATCGGCCTGATCGTTGGCAAGAGGAGAATTCAGTCATGAAAAGTAAAAAGAGTGGTCATGTGGCGCAGAGCGGGCATGTCATCAAAAAATACCCCAACCGACGGTTGTACGACACCAATGCCTCGACCTACATTACCTTGGCCGAAATCAAGCAGTTGGTACTTAAGAATAGTCTTTTTGTGGTGCAAGACGCAAAGAGTGGTGACGATCTGACGCGCAGCATCCTGCTGCAAATCATTCTGGAAGAAGAAGACTGCGGCACACCCATGTTCACGACCGAGGTGCTCTCCAGCATCATCCGGTTTTATGGCAAGGCAATGCACGGTTTCATGGGCAGTTATCTGGAAAAAAACATCAATGCCATGCAAGATGTGCAGACCAAGTTAGGTGAGCAGTCCAAACATATGACGCCTGAGCTGTGGGCGCAATTCATGGGCTTGCAATCACCCTCGATTCACGGTCTGATGAACAACAATCTGGAGCAGTCCAAAAATATGGTGCTCCAGTTTCAGGAACAGATGCAAAAGCAGACCGAGCAGATGCTCGAAACATTTGGTCTTAAACGTTAACAACGCAAAATTTGCGAAGCCCCTTCATTGAAAACTTAATCTATGTCCGCCGTACCGACCACCGCCAAAATTGGATTTGTCAGCCTGGGTTGCCCCAAGGCTTTGACTGACTCTGAATTGATCCTCACGCAGTTGAACGCCGAGGGCTATGAAACGGTCAAGACTTTTGAAGGTGCGGATCTTGTTATCGTCAACACCTGCGGCTTCATTGACGATGCGGTCAAAGAAAGCCTGGACACGATTGGCGAGGCGCTGGCTGAGAACGGTCGAGTCATCGTCACCGGCTGCCTGGGCGCCAAGACGGGCGAAGACGGTGGCAATCTGGTGCGCCAGATGCATCCCAAGGTGCTGGCTGTTACCGGGCCGCATGCCACACAGGAGGTGATGGACGCGGTGCACGCCAACCTGCCCAAGCCGCACGACCCTTTCATTGATTTGGTGCCCAATACTTTTGGCGTGGCGGGCATCAAGCTCACACCCCGTCATTACGCGTACCTGAAGATCAGCGAAGGCTGCAATCACCGCTGCACGTTTTGCATCATCCCGTCCATGCGCGGTGACTTGGTGTCGCGACCGATTGGCGATGTGCTCAAGGAGGCGCGCGCCTTGTTTGAAGGTGGCGTTAAAGAGCTGTTGGTGATCAGCCAAGACACTTCGGCTTACGGCGTTGATGTCAAGTACCGTACAGGCTTCTTCGATGGCACGCCGGTCAAGACGCGTATGCTGGAGCTGGTGCAGACGCTGGGCGAAATGGCCGAACCCTATGGCGCGTGGGTGCGTTTGCATTATGTGTATCCCTACCCCAGTGTGGACGAAATCATCCCGCTGATGGCCACTGGCAAGGTGTTGCCCTACCTGGACGTGCCGTTGCAGCACAGTCACCCCGACGTGCTCAAGCGCATGAAGCGCCCGGCCAGTGGTGAGCGCAATTTGGAGCGTATCCAGAACTGGCGCGAGATTTGCCCCGAAATCGTGATTCGCAGCACATTCATTGCCGGTTTTCCCGGTGAAACGGAAGAAGAATTTGCGCACCTGCTCGATTTCATGCGCGAGGCGCAGATTGACCGCGCAGGGTGCTTTGCCTACAGCCCGGTCAAAGGCGCTGCGGCCAATGACATTCCTGGCATGTTGCCTGCTGAATTACGAGAAGAACGGCGTGCCCGTTTCATGGCGGTCGCTGAAGAAGTGTCGGCCGCTAAGCTGCTGCGCCGCGTGGGCGCGACGATGCAGGTGCTGGTGGACTCGGCCCCGGGGCTGGGTCGCAAGGGGGGTGTGGGCCGCACGTATGCGGATGCGCCGGAGATTGATGGTACGGTGAGATTACTGCCGCCCGAGAAGATCAGCAAGACGCTTAAGGTGGGTGAGTTCACCAAAGCCCGCATTGTGGGCACGCAGGGCCATGATTTGGTGGCTTTGCCGATCTGATTACCTCAAAGAAAAAGCCCCATGCAGATGCATGGGGCTTTTCAAAGTGGTGCCCAGGAGAAGACTCGAACTTCCACGTCCTTGCGAACGCCAGCACCTGAAGCTGGTGCGTCTACCAATTTCGCCACCTGGGCCACAACGGATGCTAGTATAGCATAAGCTCAGAGGGGGCTTCGATGATTTCCATTGGGCTGACCCTCTGAAACACGATCTTTTTTGTTCCACACAAGTCGAGCGTCAACCCACATATAGTTAAACCACCTGGGCTTCCAGGAGAGAGAGTTTTTTATCAAAAATACCAACCCAACCAGCGGATTGCTGGACGAAATTGAAGGCGTTGTTCAAGGACACCGCGACGGCCATGGCTTCGTCACCCGTGACGATGGCGAGCCAGACATCTACCTACCGCCCAATGAGATGCGTGCCGTCTTGCACAAAGATCGCATCAAGGTGCGCATCGCACGCTCGGATCGAAAGGGCCGCCCCGAGGGGCGAGTGGTGGAAATTATCGAACGACCACCGCAACCGATCATCGGTCGCTTGCTCCATGAAAGCGGAATCTGGATCGTGGCCCCTGAGGACAAGCGCTACGGTCAAGACGTGATGATCCCCAAGAGCGCCACTGGCGACGCTAAGGCGGGCCAAGTGGTGGTGGTTGAGCTGGTTGAGCCGCCTTCGCTGTTTGGCCAGCCGGTGGGCCGTGTCAAAGAGGTGCTGGGTGAGGTGGACGACCCCGGCATGGAGATTGAAATCGCCGTGCGCAAGTACAGCGTACCGCATGTGTTCACTGACGCCTGCATTGCTTTGGCCCGTGGCCTGCCTGACAAAGTGCGTCCCGAGGATAAACGCAACCGCGTTGACCTGACCGATGTGCCCCTGGTGACGATTGACGGTGAAGACGCACGCGACTTTGACGACGCGGTGTACTGCGAGCCTGCCATTCAGGGCAAAGGCCGATCGACCATCAAAGGCTGGCGCTTACTGGTGGCCATTGCCGATGTGAGCCACTATGTCGAGACCGGCTCGGCCATTGACGTGGACGCGTACGAGCGCGCCACCAGCGTCTATTTCCCGCGCCGCGTGATCCCCATGCTGCCCGAGAAGCTGTCCAACGGTCTGTGCTCTCTGAACCCCGAAGTCGAGCGCCTGTGCATGGTGTGCGATATGTTCGTGACGACTGAGGGCGAGGTTTCGGCCTACCAGTTCTACCCAGCGGTGATGTGGAGCCATGCGCGTTTTACTTACACCGAAGTAGCTGCAATCTTGACCAACACCAAAGGACCGGAGGCCTTGAAACGCAAAGACCGCGTGGGTGATTTGCTCAACCTCTCCGAGGTGTACCGCGCTTTGCTAGTGGCCCGTGGTAAACGCGGCGCGGTTGATTTTGAGACGACCGAGACGCAGATTGTTTGTGATGAGAGTGGGCGCATTGAAAAAATTATTCCACGCACCCGCAACGAGGCGCACCGCCTGATCGAAGAAGCCATGCTCGCGGCCAATGTGTGCAGTGCGGACTTTATCGCGCAGGGCAAACAGCCAGGTCTCTTCCGTGTGCACGAAGGCCCGACGCCTGAGAAAAACGAGTTGTTGCGCAACTACCTCAAGGCCACTGGTGTGGGTATGACCATCAGCGACGACCCTTCCCCGGGTGAGTTCCAAGCGATTGCCTTGGCAACCAAAGATCGCCCCGACGCGCAGCAGATCCATTCGATGCTTCTGCGCTCCATGCAGCAGGCAATCTACACCCCAGCCAACAGTGGGCACTTTGGCTTGGCCTTTGATGCCTACACGCACTTCACCAGCCCGATTCGCCGCTACCCGGATCTGCTGGTGCACCGCGTCATCAAAGCCATTTTGGGCAAGACTCGTTATCAACTGCCTACCTTGCCCACCCCCGGCGAGGCGCACGCCAAGCTCTCACGCCGGATCGAAAAAAGCGATGCGGCCAAGCTCAAGGCGGGTGGCCAGAAGCCTAAAAAAGCCAGTGCCGAGCAGATGGCTTGGCAGGCTGCAGGTCTGCATTGCAGTGCCAACGAACGCCGCGCGGATGAAGCCAGCCGAGACGTCGAAGCCTGGCTCAAGTGCAAGTACATGCGCGAGCACTTGGGCGAGGAGTACAGCGGTATCGTCACTGCGGCCACCGGCTTTGGCATTTTTGTCACGCTGGACGCCATGTATGTTGAAGGCCTGGTGCACATCACCGAGTTGGGTGGCGAGTATTTCCGCGTTGACGAGGCGCGCCAGGAGTTGCGGGGCGAACGCACCGGCATCCGCTACGCCGTGGGCACACGGGTGCGCGTGCAGGTGAGTCGAGTCGATCTGGATGGTCGACGCATTGATTTCCGCTTGGTGAACGAGGGCGAAGAGCGCGTGGCACGGGCCATGAAGGACAAGGGCTTGCCGCCGGAGAATGAACGTCGCTTTGATGAGGGCGTTACACCCAAAGGCTCTCGTCGCCGTGCTTCTAAAAAGGCCGAAGCGGCGCAAGCCCGTGCCCATCCTTCACCGATTCAGGCTCTTAAGGCAGCTGCCAAGAAAGATGCTGGTCGACCCGAATCGGGCACGGGCAAGGGTCGCAAATCTCGACGTTAATATCGACGCCAATCATCGGGGCCAGTGTGCCCCGATTTTTATCAATTCAATT
>CANCAO010000138.1 GCA_947374105.1 Comamonadaceae bacterium
TGCGCGCCTTCAAGCAAGGCATGGCCCCCATCGTGGTCGCGCTGCTGATTGCCACGGGCTGGATTTTGGCCAGCGCCCATGGTAATCCGGCACAAGACTGGCCGCTGTGGCTCACAACCTGCATTGCTACCCTTATCGTCTGGCGAACCCAGTTGCACCTGTTATGGCTACTTGCAGCCGGCGCTGCTTTGGGCTGGTTTGGGCTGGTTTAAAGGATACGTATGAAAAAAATCAATGAATGGGCCACCAAAGTGCTGGCGCTGCTGAAGTCCGGCAACACGGCGGCTGCCATCGCACAAATCAAGGTGGCTCCAACGGTCAAAGACCTGCAAGCCCTTCAAACCGCAGTCACCTTAGCAAAGTTGAATGGGCGTTGGCGGCAGGTGGATGAGGCTTTGGGTGACAACTTGGCGCTGCTATCAGCGCCGCGCCTGCACCGCTCACCTTGATACGAGTTCAATCCGGAACAAACTCACGGCTGAATTTGGCCGCGTCGGCCGCCATCTCGCAAGACACCAACTGCCCCATCTTCATATCGGCCAGACGGCAGGCCGCAAACAAACTGGATTTACCCTTGAGGTAGAAGCTAGGCAGATCAATCAGCGCATAGGGATAAGGGACAAACACCTCATGTAAAAAAATTTCCCGATGCGTATTGCGTGGCGAGGGGAAAAGTTTGTAGGTGTCAGTGGTAATTGCTTTTTCGGCCATGATGAAACATTGAGGGACAGACCGCAGCTACGCGAAGCGATCCAACGCTATCCTCAATCGATTATTGCGCAATCTGAGCAGCTTTGCGGTCAGCCACTACTTTTTGAGCCGATGCGCGCTCACCGATCATCTTCACATAAGGCTTGTAGTCCACCCCGCCCGTCAGCAACAGATCTTCACCCAAAGACGCTTTACTGGCCATGCCCACCAGTGGCAAGCTGACAAAAGCCGAACAATCGGCTTGTGTGAATGTATCGCCCGCAACAAAGGGGGAGAACTTGGCAATGCGCTTGAAGGCTGCGATATGGGTCTCCAATTGCTTGCGAATACGTGCCAGTTCGTTGTCATGCAACACAGCACCGCCAAAGAAGGCATGAGCATAAAGTTGGCGCGCCACGATTTCCAAATGCCAGTCGATAAAGGTCGTCAACTCCCGCACCTTAGCTGCGGCAAAAGCGTCAGAGGGCATGAGTGCCGGCTGTGGGTATGCCGCTTCGATGTACTCCAAAATGGCTTGGCTTTCGCACAGTGCGCCTTGTGGCGTGCGAAGGAAAGGGATTTTCCCCAGGGGCGAGGCCTCGAGCATGGCCTCGTCCTTGTTACGAGGAGTCACATACTCCTCTTGAAAGACAAGCTCTTTTTCAAGTAGCGCGAGTTTGACCTTGTTGTAGTAGTTCGAAACGGGAAAACCACAAAGAATCAACATGGGATAACCATTTGCTAGAGTCGCAGGATATTAGGATCTATTCAAAGACGTCGCAAACCTCTAAATCTGAAAGTCGCTATCATTTTTGCTCGAGAGTGATCCCTATGATTTCAGTAATTGCCAGTGTCGCGATGTCTTTCATTTTTTCCATGCGCACTCCGTCTTGCTCTAAGAGTGACGAAACCAAAGAAAAACTGGAAGCCACAAAATGCTCACGACCATCGGGCGAGCGTCGACGCACACCAAAATTCACGCGATCACGATCTTTGGCCTGCATTTTGCCGATCAGATTTTTGCTAGCCCAAATGCTTCCATTGCGAGCGACATCTGAGACACGTGAAGCCTGATTTATAGTGTCGCCCAACACAACAAACTCAACGCCAGTAGATGATTGGTAGGTTCCTAACCATTCCTGGCCCTCTGTAATCCCTGTATTGAGGTAAAGCTCGTTGAACCAGTTCTTACGGATCTGCCAAGCTTTGGACAGCTTCTGCATCGCAGAACGAACCTCTTGAGCACACGCCAAGGCATTGGACATGTAGTTACTGTCTGGCTGAGGGAAAAAGTAATAAACCATTCCATCGCCAACATGTTTGCCGCAGGTCGCATGGTAAGAGCGATAGATTGGCACCATCGTTGTCCAGATCTCATTGATCAGTTCGAAGTACTCCTCCGGAGGGAGCTCGGAACAAATAGTCACAGAGCCTTGCAGATCCGCCACCATAACTGCCAAATCGGTTAAAACCGGCAATTTACGTCTCAGCAAACTGCGAATCAACTCATCCCGCCGGGACAGTACGCTCACAATGGCATCGCTCACATCCGTTTCAGGCTGCAAAACGATCAACATACCTTCACGAAAGTAGGATGCGTACGCAGTATGCTGCGTTGGAGTATGGGCATCATCAGGAAGACTTACTGGTGCAGCCAAGACGGGGGTAACTGCTTCTGCAATAACGTCCGAATAAATCTCTTGCATTTTTGCAGAAGCAACCGGATCGAGTCCTCTACACGCCACGCTAAAGTTATCGGCACTTAAACGCCCTTTGGCCAAGGCTATGTGGAAACGCAAAAGGCTGTTCCAAGTTTCACCATCGGAAGGCAGCAAGCGCAACAGGTTTCTGCTTTCGCTGTTGGACGGCAACTCTGCATCTGCAAACAAACGATGTCTCGCTTGGGGATTGACCCATATCAACTCAAAGTTATGGTTGATCATGTAGGCTGGATGTGGCAAATCCTCAATCGTCACCCGAGGACCATCTACATCACCCCCATCTGTCTCATTTACTTGAAGCACCACTGGATGAGCACCCGTAGAACGCGGACCATCTGATACTTCCATTTGACCTTTATCTGCTACCGATGTAGCAGCCATCTCATTTAGAAAATGGTCGCATATCTCAGACATGCTGTAACCATCCTCCTTGAGTTGGTCGATCAAAACAATACGATCTAGGGTGTCATCCGGGAAAAACCCAATCTGCCAAGGCCCCTTAACCTGTAAACCAGGACTACTTCCCTCCGGCTTTGAAACTATGCCGAGTTTGATGTAGCTATTCAGGGTTGCCCTTGAAATGCCCGTTTTTTCAATTAAGTACTTGCTGGTTAGCATGAATTTTCCAAATCTTTTAGACTTTCAGGACTCCATAATTGGCCAGTTGTAAGTACTTGTCAATCTTGCCCTCTGCTTTGAAGATGAAGTGTTGTTTTTAACCCGACTATCTAGTACTTACGCCCAGAATCAGCACTCATTAGCATGGGTTTAAGGCCTACAACGCACGTCCTAATCGCCCCACTCCCTCCACAATTTTTCCAATATCTGCAGTGGCAAAACTCAGTCGCAGGGTCGCAGGGTCAGGGTTATCCGCAAAAAATGGTGCACCAGGCACAAAGGCCACGCCTTGTTGAATCGCGCGCTTGGCCAGTTCACCTGCATCTTTCAACTTACCGTCTACACCCGTCAGACGAGCCCAGAAAAACAAGCCCCCGCCAGGCTGGGTGAAGCTGATGGCATCACCAAGCTCGCGCTTCAGGGATTCGCCCATGACACGGGCGCGTTCGCCGTATACCTGGCGCACCTTGGCCAGGGTAGAGGGCATGCGACCGGCCTTGAGGTACTGAGCGGCGGTCGCTTGGGTAAAGGTGCTGGTGTGGGCGTCGCTGAACTGCTTGCACATGGTGGCGCGGGCCAGCAGTTCAGGCGGGGCAACCATCCAGCCCACGCGCAGGCCGGGGCTCAGAACCTTGCTCAAACTGCCGCAGTGCACCAGCCAATCGCGGCTGCCGCTCACCTGGGAACTTAAGGCCAAGATGCTGGGCGGTGGGGCTTCGCCAAAATACAAATCACCATAGGGGTCGTCTTCGACCACCGGAGTTTGGTACTTGACCGCCAGCTCCAGCACCTTTTTACGCCGCTCCAGGGTCAGGGTCGCACCACTCGGATTTCCGAAGGTGGGAATGAGGTAGACAAACTTGGGTTTGTGTTCGGCGATCAGCTTCTCCAACTCGTCCACTTTGACGCCATGCTCATCAATGGGCGCGCCGATAACATGAGCACCATACAGGCGAAAGCACTGGATAGTGGCTAAAAAAGTGGGGGCCTCCACAATGACTTTGTCACCGGGGTTGATGAGCGTTTTGCCGATCAGATCGAGTGCTTGCTGGCTGCCCGTGGTGACGATCAGGCCGTCTGGCGCCACGGTAACACTGTTCTCGCGGCGACCATCGCCCCGGTCACCCATGAAGGCGGCGAGCTGCTCACGCAGTGGGTTGTAGCCCTCGGTCGCACCGTATTGCAGTGCGCCACCGGGCTCATCAGTCAATGCTTTGTTGACGGCTTCCTTGATACCGTCCACGTCAAACATGGCGCTGTCAGGGAATCCCCCGGCAAAGCTGATGATGCCAGGCTTGCCCAGCAGTTTGAAGAGTTCGCGGATGGCAGAGGTTTCGACGTTGTTCAGGCGATCGGCAAATTGCATGGTGTTTTCAAGTTGATTGCTATTTTTTCAATAGCTGTCTACGCATTTATTTAAAGGCTTAGCAGCCTATTTTTATATAAATTCAGGGTTTGGCTTTAGGTCCAAGTTCTTGCACCCCCAGCAAATGCCGCAGGTTTCGCGCGAAATCGGTATTGTCCTGGTAGCCCTTGAACAGCGCAGCACCGGGGCCGATAGCCGACACCGTGGCCGGTTCGCTGGTGTGGCCCGAGCTGCCCCAGTAAAACCCAGTTTGCCGTGCCACCATCAAGCCCAGCGCAGGCGCGGGCGTAGGGGGTTCGTGATGATGGCGGATGTTCAAGCTGGGGGGCTGTTTGTTGAGGATCAGTGCTCTGACCTCATCATCCATTTGCATACCTGGCAGGTTGTTCTGGATCAGCTCACTCAGGTAAGCCATGACGGCATTGGCATCTGCGCCTTCTTTGGCCTTTACCTCCATGCGGTCAGAAATTGCTTGGAAGGACATTTTGAAGCTGCCAATCAAGCGGAGCATGTCCGCATTCACAACCAGTGAACCGTTTGCCTTGGGCCGCTTGGCCGAGGTCGGCGAGAAACCACCGGTTTCATGGTCGCCAGTGACAATAACCAAGGTGTCCGGGTGTTTTTGACGAAACGCCAAGGCGACCTTGACCGCATCATCAAACGCCCACAGCTCGTGCATGAGCGCGCTCACGTCGTTGTCGTGGCCAGCGGTATCGGTGTTTTCGTTCTCGACAAACAGCACAAAGCCTTTGTTGGGTGCGGCAGACAACACCTTCAGTGCCGACGTCGTCATCTCCGCCAGACTCGGCTGCTTGGCCGCGTCCCGGTCAATGGCGAAGTCCATAGCCTCGTCAGCAAAAAGACCCAGTAATTTGGCATTGCGTTGATGCAATGGCGCGGCCAAGTCCGCCGTTTTAGTGGCGACGGCATAACCCTTCTTGCGAAACGCCTCCACCGTGTCCTGCTCATCTTTGCGCTTGCCGCCATCAATACCATCCAGCTTGAAGTAATCGGCACCGCCACCCAGCAACACCTCGGGGGCCAGAGCCAGGTATTGGTTGACGATGAACTCATAG
>CANCAO010000139.1 GCA_947374105.1 Comamonadaceae bacterium
GAAGACGAATCGGGCGACGCCAACACCTTCGCCCGTGAACTGGTGCAACGCTGCACCGATGACGGCGTGGTCTTTCTCATGAGCCACACCATCACGGCGCTGCGTGAAGCGGGGGGCCGCATTGACCACGTAGAGGCCACCGACACCGAAGGCCGCTTTCAGCGCCTGCGCGCCGATGCCTATGTGCTGGCCATGGGCAGCCTGAGCCCGCTCTATGCCAAACCCCTGGGCATTGAACTACCCATCTACCCGGCCAAGGGTTACTCGGTGACCATGGCCGTCAAAAACGCGTCCATGGCGCACCAAGTGTCCTTGACGGACGACGAGTACAAGCTGGTGTTCTCCCGACTGGGCGACCGGCTGCGCATTGCCGGCACGGCCGAGTTCAACGGCTACGACCGCGACCTGAACCGCGTGCGCTGTGAAGCCATCGTGCGCCGGGTTGAGGAATTATTCCCCGGCGCTGGCGATACAGAAACCGCCCAGTTCTGGACGGGCCTGCGACCCGCCACACCGTCCAACGTGCCCATCATCGGACGAAGCCGCATCGGCAACCTCTACCTCAACACTGGCCACGGCACGCTTGGTTGGACGCACTCTTGCGGCTCGGGCAAAAGCATTGCCCGCATCATCAGTGGCCTAAAGCCTGAGGTGGACTTCGCGTTCACGGGCATCTAAGTTTTTCCCGTGAGTGACCCACGGCTAACTCACGGGTAGCGCCGCACGATCGACTCGGCCACGCACACGGGCTTTGCAGCCCCTTCACGCTCCATCGTGACCTGCCAGGTCATCTGCATACCGTCGTCGTCAATGGCCTCGCATTGCAGCAGCGTCATGCGCGCACGCAGGCGGCTACCCACGGGCACCGGAGCCATGAAGCGCACCTTGTTCAAGCCGTAGTTCACGCCCATGCGTGACTCAACGATGGTCACAGCAGTTTCGTAAAACTTGGGTAGCAAAGCGAGTGTCAAAAAGCCATGAGCAATCGGCCCGCCAAACGGTCCTGCTTTGGATTTTTCTTCGTCTACATGAATCCATTGATGATCACCCGTAGCCTCGGCAAACTGATTGATCTGCGCTTGGGTGATGGTGATCCAGTCGCTAACGGCAACCTCTTGTCCAACCAGTGCGGGGAACTCTTGAAGGGATTGAAACGTTTTCATGCATCCAGCCATTTACAAATCACCTGCCACTGCGCCAAGTCTTTCTCCACCCGACCAGGCACCACATCAAACAGGGTGAGGCCACGCGCCGCAAGGTGGATGTAGTTTTGCGTGTCGCGGATCATGCCCAGCACCGGCAGGCCCAGACTTTCCACGAACTCACGCAACTTGTCTGCGGCTATGGTGCGGGCATCCACCCGCATACCCACAATGCCGACCTGCATTTTCCCAGCATGGCTGTGCGCGGCGAGTTGATCCAAAAAAGCACGCGTGGCAAAGATGTCAAAAATGCTGGGTTGAAGTGGCACGATCACCTTGGTGGCGTGCTGCAAGACCTCGTTCAGGCGCGAGCCCTCCAGGCCACCCGGCGTGTCCAGCACCACATGCGTCGTTCCTTGCGGGGGCTTCACAAAATAACCCGAGCCCACTTCCCAGGAGGCAATGGGCCTTGCAGCGGGTGGGCGCAGCCCCAGCCACAGGCGCGACGATTGCTGCTTGTCCGCGTCACCCAGCATGACAGCGCGCCCTTGGGCTGCAAAGTAACCCGCCACATTGGTCGATAGGGTGGATTTACCCACCCCGCCTTTGGGATTGGCAATGACAACGACGGGCATGAATCACTCCTTAAGCTCTGAACTGGCCATCATTATCAGTGGAGATGCGCCAAGGACCATCTCACTCAGACCCTCACCTGAACGCGTCCCAAATCAACTTGATGCCCGTTAAGAACAGACCACAATAAACCAATCTAAAAAACAGCACCGGATCAATGCGCCGAGCCAGACGCACACCCATCCAAACACCCACCGGTGCCAAAGGCAAAAGCACCAACGAAGTCAACATATTGCGCATATCCAGCAAACCCAGCCAAGCGTAAGGAATCCATTTGGAAAGATTGATAAAGAAAAAATAAAAAGACAATGTTGCGGCATACACCACAGGCGATAAGCGCAGGGGCAGGACATAGGCCGTGACAGGCGGCCCGCCAGCGTGCGCCACAAAGCTGGTGAAGCCCGACATCATGGTCAAAATCACCCCCCACCAACGCGGCGGTGGCGAGCTATCGGCTTTGGGTGGAAAGAACAAGCGTTGCGCCAAAAACAGCAGCGTCATACCGCCCACAATGCCCGCCACCACGTGCGAGTCCAGCACGCTGAACAGCAGTGCGCCGATCAAGGAGCCCAGCAGGCCCAGCGGCAGCAAGAACTTGAGCAGGGCCTTGTCATAGTCTTTGCGAAACGAGGCCATGCCCAGCACGTCGGTGAGCAAGAGCGCCGGCATCAAAATAGCGGCGGCCTGCGGCACGGGCACGGCCAGCGCCATCAGCGGCACGGCGAGCGAGCCAAAGCCCGAACCGAACCCGCTCTTGCTCACGCCGAGCAAGAGCACCGCCAAGGCGGCGACCCCATAAAAGAAGGGGTCGGTAATGATGGGGAAATTCAAGACCGAATTTGGTGCTTAGAGCACTGTGCAGGTCTGCTCAAACGTCAGACGCGGGTTGCGATTGAAGAGCTTGCTGTCGTCGCCATAACCCAGGTTGATGAGGAAGTTGGCGGTGTAGCGACCGTCGGGGAAGAACTCAGCGTTCACCTTGGCCAGATCGACGCCGCTCATGGGGCCGCAGTCCAGACCCACCGCGCGCGCGGCAATCATGAAGTAAGCGCCGCCCAGCGTGCCGTTGCGCGTGGCTGTGCCTTGCGCCAACGTGGCATTGCCTTCAAACATTTCCTTGGCGTTCGGGCCGTGCCAAATGGTGGGCATGTGCTCAAAAAATTGCGTATCGGTCGCCACGATGACGGTCACGGGCGCCAGCTTTGTTTTTTCCAGATTGCCAGGGCTCAGGGCGGGCAGCAGACGCGCTTTGGCTTCAGGCGTGGTGAGGATGACGTAGCGGGTGGGCTGCGTGTTCATGGAGGTGGCCCCCATGCGGGCGATGTCATACACCTCTTTGATCAAGTCCAGGCTCACGGGCTGGTCCGTAAAACCATTGGCCGTGCGGGCGTTGAAGAAGAGTTGGTCCAGGGCGGCTTGGTCGATTTTCATGGGAAGTGTGTCTCAGGTTACAAAATTAAAGAATAGATTATCCATTGACCCGTTCAGCCTGAGCTTGTCGAAGGGCTTCGACAGGCTCAGCCCGAACGGTTCATTGTTAATGAGCGGCTGATTCGGCGTTGATGTCAGCGTCGCGGATCAACTTGGTCCAGCGCTGCACGTCGCGCTGCACCAGTGCTTTGGTCTCGGCGATGCTCAGGTTCATGGGCTTGCCGCCTGCTTTGCGAAAGGTCTCCATCACCTCAGGCATGGCGATCACGCGGGCCAAGTCGGTGCGCAGGCGCTCCAGCAATTCGGGCGGCGTCTTGGCAGGCGCAAACAGGCCGAACCACGACTCCAGATCCAGCGTGGCCACACCCGTCTCGGTAAAGGTGGGCACCTCCGGGTGCATGGGGTTGCGGCTGGCGCCCGAGGTGGCCAGCGCCTTGACGGAGCCCGCATCCACCTGCACGCGAGCCGTGGGGGCGAGGTCCAAAAACACATCGACACGCCCGCCCAAAAGGTCTTGGTATGCCGCTTGCGCGCCCCGGTAAGGCACGTGCACCAGCTTGACCCCAGCCAAGTGCCACAGCGCCGCTGCCAACACGTGCTGGCCCGTGCCATTGCCTGCTGAGGCGGAGTTGAGCTTGCCCGGATTGGCCTTGGCAAACGCCACCACGTCTTTTAGCGAATTGAAAGGCAAGTCCTTACGCGCCATCAGCGTGTAGCTGTAGCCCACCGCCAAACCCACAGGCTCAAAGTCGCGCAAGCTGTCGTAAGGCAGGTTGCGGTACAGGCCCATGTTCAGCGCCAGATTGGACACCGATCCCACCAACAGCGTGTAGCCATCGGGTGCAGCCTTGGCGGCGGCGTCCGTGCCCACCAGCGTGCCAGAACCGGGGCGGTTTTCGACCACGATGGCTTGGTTCATCACCTTGCCCAGGCGGTCCGCCAGCAGTCGCCCGACAAAGTCAAAACCTCCACCGGGCGGCTGCGGCACGATGACGCGCAGCGGCTTGTTGGGGTAGGCCTGGCTCCAGGCAGGCAAGGCCGCTGCGCTAAGCAAGGCCAAGAGTGAGCGGCGCGCCAGCGTCATCATCTCAACGCTCCAGTTCGCCGCCGGCCAACCAGCGCGCGCCCCGGCAGTACAGCTCATCCACCACCGGTCCTTTGAGCATGGGCATGTCCATCTTGACCGTATAGCCAATGCGCGTCTGGATGTAGGCCAAGTGCCGATAGCCCTCGGGGAAGGTGGCCAGTGCGGCTTGGTCCAACGTGAGCGTGGCGGTGGAGTCCACCGGGTCAATGCGGTCTTTCTCGTAAATCGGCTGGCGGTGCAGCAGCTTCCACTCGCCATTGACCTTTTGCACAAAGTCGTAAAAGCGGCCCGTGCACACCACGTCGCACAGCACCGGGCCGTTGGCCCCCTCCACCATGCCGCGCTGAGAGATCGTCATCTTGGTCTGCGCAATGGCGCGCTCGCCCGCCACCTCTACTGCGGTACCGCCCAAGAAATGCAGAATGCTCACGCCCTTGGCCCAGCCCTCTTGCGTGACGCGAATGAACTCGGCAAACGGCCCCTGAAACCAGGTCGCCATCATCTGCCCCTCGGGATGCCACACGGTGGCAAAGCGCGTCCAGTCGCCCGCATCGCGCCACACCGCCCAGCGCTCCACCATCTGGCGTATTTCTAATTCGTCCATCATTTGATTGTTCATTTTGGTCTCCGTTAATTTCTATTAAATTGTTGAAAAATCCACCTGGTGCCGAGCGATGCGCACACCTTCCAGCTCTTGCTTCACACGCACATGCTCCGGGTGAACCCCGTAAGCATCCAACGCGGCCTGCGACTCAAACTCAGAGTACAGCACGACATCGCAGGCGTAATCAATGCGGCTGCTGTCCACACCAATCTCTAAGTGCGTCATGCCGGGGATTTTCCCCTGCAAGCTCTCAAAGGCATTTTTGACTTGTTCAATGCTGCGCGCCTTGCCTTGCGGCGTGTCGCCCCGCAGGTTCCACATCACGATGTGTTTGATCATGCTGGACTCCCGTCAGGCCGCAGGCGGAAAACCCGTTTTTTGCGCCCATAGATTCACAAAGGCATGCACACTGATACTGGCGTACAAACCCGCTTTAGTAAACGGCTCATTAGCCAACCAAGCGTTGGCCGCTTCGCGCGACTCAAAGTCAATCGCTAACAGACTGCCAAACATGGCCGTGCCATCGTCAGACGTCAGCGGCCCAGCAAACGCCATGCGGTCGGCCACTG
>CANCAO010000140.1 GCA_947374105.1 Comamonadaceae bacterium
CCCATTCTTGAGCTGCCTGACGAGCTGATCAGCCAGATTGCGGCGGGCGAGGTGGTTGAACGCCCCGCCTCGGTGGTGCGTGAGTTGCTAGACAACGCGCTAGACGCCGGAGCCACGCAAATCACCCTGCGCCTATTGGCCGGTGGCGTGCGGCTGATTGCGGTGGAGGACAACGGCATGGGTATCTTGCGCGAAGAGCTGCCGATTGCCTTCAAGCGCCACGCCACTAGCAAGATCAGCAGCCTGCGCGATCTGGAGTCGGTGGGCACGATGGGGTTTCGCGGTGAGGCGCTGGCCGCTATTAATTCGATAGCTGACTGCGCTATTCTTTCAAGGGTTGCAGACCAACCGAATGCCTGGCTACTGGATGGCCGTACGGGCGAGTTGTCGCCTGTGGCGCGCAGCACCGGCACCACGGTGGAGGTGAAGGAGCTGTTCTTCAGCACCCCGGCGCGGCGCAAATTTCTCAAGACCGACGCCACCGAGCTGGCCCATTGCATTGAGGCCGTGCGCCGCCACGCCCTGGTGCGGCCTGATGTGGGCTTTGCCATCTGGCATGAAGGCAAGCTGGTGGAGCAGTGGCGCGCATGTGCCGAGCCATCACCGATGGGCGCTTTGAGTCGGCGACTGGCCGACGTGCTGGGAGATGACTTCACCACGCAAGCGGTGGCGGTGGACTACCGCAGCAGCAGCTCGGCGTTGGGGGCGTCGCTCAGTGCATCGCTGGCTGAATCGCTTGATCGAGTGGGTTCAACAACGGCCATGCAAGGCGTGCGGGTGTGGGGCTATGCAGGCATACCCGACGCAGCCCGTTCACGCGCTGACCAGCAGTTTTGCTACGTCAACGGCCGCTTCGTGCGTGACAAGGTGCTCACCCACGCCGCACGCAGCGCCTATGAGGACGTGCTGCACGGCCACCGCCAGCCGGTCTATGCCCTGTATGTTGAGATTGCCCCCGAGCGCGTCGATGTCAACGTGCACCCGACCAAGATCGAGGTGCGCTTTCGTGACAGCCGCGAGGTGCACCAAGCCGTGCGCCATGCGGTGGAAAACGCCCTGGCCGCACCGCGTGCGCTGGCGGCAACGCAAGCGGCAGCAGAGGTTCAGGCTCTGGCACAGGCATCGACTCAAAACCTAAATTTCAATCAAAACTCAGAGAAAAATTGGCCTGTAGGCCAATATCCATTAGCACAAGCAGCTATCAATTTCGGAGCAACTGGTGGACACCGTGTGTCTGATTTGGGGGCACTGTGGCAACCCTTTGGCAACGCGCCAACCCCAACCGCTCGCCCTGAGCTTGTAGAAGGGTGGGCTTCGACAGACTCAGCCCGAACTGAAATTAGCTCCGACCAAATGGGTTTTAACGCTGCCAACACGGCGAGTGACACGACTCCACACCCAGACCTCCCCCCCGGCGACTGGCCCTTGGGCCGGGCCATCGCACAGTTGCAAGGCATCTACATCCTGGCCGAAAACACCCAGGGTCTGATCGTGGTGGACATGCACGCCGCGCACGAGCGCATCGTCTATGAGCGTCTCAAAACCCAGATGGACGCGGCGCAAGCGAATCAAGCCACCACGCTGGCGAGCCAGCCCCTGCTCATCCCCGCCACCTTTGCCGCCACCCCACAAGAGGTGGCCACGACCGAGGTCCACGCGAGCACGCTGCACACCCTCGGGCTAGAGATCACCCCCTTCTCCCCCAAGATCCTGGCCGTGCGCGCCGTGCCCGCCTCGCTGGTGCAGGGCGACGCGGTAGAGCTGGCGCGCAGTGTGCTGGCTGAGCTGGCCCAACACGATGCCAGCACCGTCATCCAACGCGCCCGCAACGAGCTGCTCTCCACCATGGCCTGCCACGGTGCCGTGCGCGCCAACCGCAAACTCACCCTCGACGAGATGAACGCCCTGCTGCGCCAGATGGAGCACACCGAGCGCTCCGATCAATGCAACCACGGCCGCCCCACCTGGCGGCAAATGACGATTCGGGAGCTGGATGCGCTGTTTATGCGCGGGCGTTGAGTCGGCAACGCTCCAGCAAGCGCTCCTCGGCAAACGTGTGCAGTCGTTTGGCATCCAAGGCGTCCATGCCAGCCGTAATTGCTACGGCGGATCGCTCTCATTGTTCAATCTCTTTAAGCACAAGACCTGGTCTCCCGCACCCTAGGACTGCGATCGGATCGTCTTTTTTCTCGCATAGTTGCAGCAGCAAGCTTGAAAAATAGCATAGGTTTTCATGCCTTATTGATCGCCAAAATGTGCTGATGATCAATCAAAATAAACTAATCGCATCGAAAAAATCCGCTGAGAAAACTTTTTTGTAGATGCATTACAAATTCGGAATTAGTCCATCAGGATGGGTTGAATCTTCGCTTGGAATGGCTCTATATATTTTTATATGACACATCTAGTCCACAACGCCGGTCGGTTTTTGAAGTACATGCCGAAAGTTCAATTTCGACGCCAGGAGCTTCGTCTGGTCGAGGCGGCTTGGGACAACTTGTCACTCCTGTCATCTCTCTCTCACCTGTCATCAGATGCCTCATCAGGCTCGGATTTGAGCCGGGCACGGCAGGATTTTTCTGCTTTGACCGACGAAATGATGAGAGGCCTGGAGTCTGAGGGCCTTAAAAATGCACTGGAGAATTTGGGCTCCAAGGCTCAAGTCTGTATCGACATCATGGTGCGAAACCTTTTTGAGCGCACGGCTGATATCGGATTTTTTGCCACCGACCCCATCATTGCAGAGTATCTGAGCCAAACCGATCCGTCCATGCGTGTGGGGATGGAAACCCGACTGCGCGAATACGCCGGGAAATACTCGGTGTACAACGGCATCTACCTGTTCAACGCCCAAGGGCGTTTGCGAGCCAGCTTGGCACCACGCCCCGATCTGGAACAAATACAGCACCCCTCTGATCTGTTGTTTTTGCGAGCCGTTAAGTCCAGTTCATCCCCCTATATCGAGCACTATGCTCCGCACCATTTCTGCACTGTGGGTGATTCGCCATGCGCCCCAACTCTGCTCTACGCACACCGCGTTGAGGCCAACTCACGGACAGTTGGAGTGCTATGCCTTCAATTTGATCTAGCCCATGAAATGCCCACCATCTTCAATGCCGTTCATGGTACGGCGTCAACGGGTGACGGGGTGGTGCTTGCAGTGGTCAGCGCTGAAGGTTTCGTGATTGGAACCAGCGATGCAATGCAATTGCCAATCAACTGGCGTATCCCGCAGGCATGTCAGGCTGGCTCGAGCACAGTGCGCCATCTGGGACGGGAATACCTGCTCGTAGTTCGGGACACCAATGGCTTTCAGGGCTACAACGGCCCAGGCTGGCGCAGCTTGGCGATGATGCCCATGGACATGGCGTTTGACGATGAGGACGGTCTTGAGGGTTCCGCACTCATGGTGCAGGCGGCTCGCAGCACAGACTTGTTGGCCGATGAGCTGCGCAATATCCCCCGCCATTCGGCCGCCATTCAAGCCTCGTTGGAACGTTCGGTCTGGAACGGCTTGCTGGACATCAGCCGACTGGAGTCGCAGCATGCGACCGTGCAAGCTCATGATGTGACGTTCGCGCGGATTCTTTTGTCAGAGATTGGCAACACCGCTCATAAAACGGCGCAGGCTTTTTCTAATTCACTGCAAGACCTTCATTCGGTGGTGATGCGCTCCGTCCTGCGCGATGCACAAGGTCGGGCCTCTTTGGCCATGCAGATTCTGGATCGCAACCTGTACGAGCGTGCCAATGATTGCCGCTGGTGGGCCTTAACGCCTCAGTTCGTCGAAACCTTGCGCAGCGGCACTTTGGCTTGCCCCCAAGCCACCCAGGTTCTGACATACATCAATTCGCTCTACACGGTGTACACCACGCTATTTTTGTTTGATCGAGAAGGTCGCGTCATCGCCGTCTCCAACCCAGACCAAGCCCACCATGTGGGACGAATTCTTCAGGAAGACTGGGTGGCGCAGACATTGAAGCTCAACACTCAAGATGACTATGCCGTAAGCCCCTTTACGTCCAATCCCTTCTCCGGTGAGAGTTCCACTTTTGTCTATGCAGCGGCGGTGCGAGACACCGAATATAAAAACACACCCGTGATTGGGGGCATAGGCATTGTGTGGGACGGTGCTAGCCAGCTAGCGTCCATACTGACTGACTGTGCGGGTCAGGCCTCCTCGGAAAATCTCTTGGCATTTGTAGATGCAAACGGACACTTGGTCGCATCTCTGGGGAACGCTCAGCTCTTGCCTGACCCTCAGGCTGTTGCGTATTGCCAGCGCGACGGGCGCATTGTGGAGCTCGCAGGGGCCTTGTACAGCGTGGGTATTCATAGCGGCTACGGCTACCGCGAGTTCAGACTGCGCGATGGCTATGCGCATGGGCTGAGCTGCATTGTTCTTAAAAACCTGTGTCAGTCTCAATCCTGTGCCACGGTGACCCGAGCCCACCGCTCGGGCGGCCAGACACATCAAGTTGAAGCTGGGCACGGACTGCAAATGGCAAGTTTTGTAGTAGACGGACACTGGCTAGGCCTACCGGCCGCCCAAGTCGTGCTGGCCGCTGAAGATGCTGAAATTATCAGCACCAGCAGAGCTCACCCGCCCTTTGCGGGCATGACCATGATCGGTGGCAAGGTCTATCCAGTCATTGACATGCGCAGCGTGATTAAGCGCAGCGCTCATGCCGCAATCAACCGATTTACCCTTTCAAGCGAAAGCGAGAGTGCCCGACAAATGATTGTGGTGCGGGTGTCAACCACCGCCGACTCAACGCATGATCTGGTACTGCGGGTCGACACCCTGGGCGAAGTACTGGAGGTTGATACCCGTAAGATCCAGGACATGAACATGATAAAAGCGGAATCATCCTACGGACTGATTGACGCCGTCATGCCGGTTCCTGGCAGCAAAGATCATCAAGCCAATGATCACGCGCTGTTGTGTCGTCTGTCCAACCTCTGGCTCCAGCAGAGCGTGGAGGCGGCTTTGCAGGATTTGATTCCCGCGGACCTTGCGTGCTTTAAGCACAGCGCCCTCACACATTAATGGCGAGCGCATGCATTTGAGCGATTCAGCGTGTCAGCCTGACTCGTTCTGCTAACCTCGGTTCAATGCCAAGCTCCCTTCCAACGACGACACACGCCACGAGTCAACTGCACTCACCCTCCCCCGCGCTGATCGTCGTCACCCTCTCCCTGCTCCTGGGTCTGCAAAGCGTCACCACCGATCTGTACCTGCCAGCGTTGCCCACGATCACCAACAGTCTAGGGGCGTCGATGGGGCAAGCGCAGCTGACCTTGACGGCGCTGCTGCTGGCTTTTGGTTGCTCTCATTTGGTGTGGGGGCCTTTGTCAGACCGCTTTGGCCGTAGCCCGATTTTGCTGTGGGGCCTGGGGGCCTACGTGTTG
>CANCAO010000141.1 GCA_947374105.1 Comamonadaceae bacterium
AACTACGTGGTGGATGCGGACAAATGCAATCTCTGCATGGACTGCGTTTCGCCTTGTCCGACCGGCTCGATTGACAACTGGCGCATGGTGCTCAAGCTCAAGGCCTACACGCCGCAAGAGCAGCTGGGCTGGGACGAATTGCCCGCTGAGGTGCCACTACCCGAGGGGGTAGATGCGGACGCAGCTGTGACCGCTGCGCAAGCGCAAACCACGTCGCAAGTCGTGCCGCAAACCCAGCTCGAATCGGGCGAGACCGCCTTTGTCTCTTCGGCCTGGGGCGCCACGCTGCCACCCTGGTCAGCAGCGCACGCCTACACCAACCTCTATGGTCCCAAAACTGGTGCCACAACCGCGACTGTGACGGGCAATTTCCGTGTGACAGAGGTCGGCCAGACGGCGGGCAGCGACTACGATACCCACCACGTCGTTCTGGATTTTGGCGCCATGCCTTTCCCCGTGCTGGAAGGTCAATCCATCGGCATTCTGCCACCTGGCAGCGACGACAAAGGCAAACCCCACTTTGCCCGTCAGTACTCGATTGCCAGCCCACGCAATGGTGAACGCCCCGGTTACAACAATGTCTCGCTCACCATCAAACGGGTGCTGGAAGACCACCAGGGCAAGCCCGTGCGCGGCGTGGGTAGTAACTACATGTGTGACCTGAAGGTGGGCGACACGGTTCAGGTAATCGGCCCGTTTGGCAGCTCGTTCCTGATGCCCAATCACCCGAAATCCAACATCGTGATGATCTGCACCGGCACCGGCAGCGCGCCCATGCGCGCCATGACCGAGTGGCGTCGCCGTTTGCGGGCATCGGGCAAGTTTGAAGGTGGCAAGTTGATGCTGTTCTTCGGTGCACGCACCCAAGCCGAACTGCCTTACTTTGGTCCTCTGCAAAACCTGCCCAAAGACTTCATCGACATCCATTTCGCTTTTTCCCGTACGCCCGGTCAACCCAAGCGTTACGTGCAAGACGCGATGCGCGAGCGCGCTGCTGATTTGGTGGCCTTGCTCAAAGACGGCAACAGTCACTTTTATGTCTGTGGCCTCAAGAGCATGGAGGAGGGCGTGGTGCTGGCCTTGCGTGATGTGGCGCAACAGGCTGGTTTGGATTGGGCGACCGTGGGGGCGGCACTTAAACGCGAAGGGCGCTTGCACTTGGAGACCTACTGAAGCCTTGTGGGGTAAAGACCTCGCGGGATCAGGTCGGCGTCGCACTCAGCTCCGCGGCTGTCCCCCGTGGCGGCCTAGGGCCGCCGACTCCTCCTTGATGCCGCTGCGCTGAGCGCGACGCCGACCTGATCTTGCCAACCTGGTTAACGCAGCCGGTATTTGACTGCAGCACTCCAGTCATGCTTGCTGCCTCGGCGCTTGGGGTGAATGGTGTAGCGAAATCAAGGAGCAGCCCGAAGGGCGGGGGACATTCGTGGAGCCATTTACCCCAAGTGCCGAGGCGTACACAAGCTTAGAGTCAGACGTACGCAAGCGTATGCGAACACAAAGCAAGTTTGAGACACAATCACATTTTTTGAGAAAGAACCCGACATGACACAAGCCTTCATCTGCGACGCACAACGCACCCCCTTTGGCCGCTACGGTGGCGCTCTGTCTTCTGTCCGTACTGACGACCTGGGCGCACTGCCCATCAAAGCACTGATGGCGCGCAACGCCTCGGTCGATTGGGCTGCAGTGAGTGACGTGCTCTACGGCTGCGCCAACCAAGCTGGTGAAGACAATCGCAACGTGGCGCGCATGTCCGCACTGCTGGCCGGATTGCCCATGGACGTGCCCGGTGCCACTATCAATCGCTTGTGCGGCTCAGGCATGGACGCCGTGGGCACGGCGGCACGGGCCATTCGCAGTGGCGAGGCTGAGCTGATGATTGCGGGCGGTGTGGAGAGCATGAGCCGCGCGCCCTTTGTCATGCCCAAAGCCGAGAGCGCTTTCAGCCGCAGCAACGCCGTGTACGACACCACCATCGGCTGGCGCTTTGTGAACAAGCGCATGAAAGAACTCTACGGCGTGGACTCTATGCCCGAGACGGCAGAGAACGTGGCGGATGATTTCAAAATCGAACGTTTGGCCCAAGACATGATGGCGCTGCGGTCGCAACAAAACGCCGTCAAGGCGCAACTCAGCGGCTTCTTTGACGCCGAGATCACACCGGTGAGCATTGCGCAAAAGAAAGGCGATGCCATCATCGTGAGCAAGGACGAGCATCCGCGCGATACCACGATCGAGTCGCTGGCCAAGCTCAAAGGCGTGGTGCGCCCTGATGGCACGGTGACGGCGGGCAATGCCTCGGGCGTGAACGACGGCGCGTGTGCCCTGCTGCTCGCCAGCGAAGCCGCCGCCACACGCTACGGCCTGACGCCGCGTGCCCGCGTGGTGGGCATGGCCACTGCAGGCTTGGCCCCGCGCATCATGGGTTTTGGCCCGGCCCCAGCCACCCGCAAGGTGCTGGCGCTCACGGGCTTGAGCCTGGCGCAGATGGACGTGATCGAACTCAATGAAGCCTTCGCCGCCCAAGGCCTGGCCGTGCTGCGCGACCTGAAACTGGCTGACGACGACGCACGCGTCAACCCCAACGGCGGTGCCATCGCCCTGGGCCACCCGTTGGGGGCCAGTGGTGCGCGTCTGGTGATGACGGCGGTGAACCAGTTGCACCGTATTGGTGGCCGCTACGCCCTGTGCACCATGTGCATCGGCGTGGGGCAGGGGATTGCGCTCATTGTTGAGCGGGTTTGAATCAGCTCTGTCCCCAACCGATCAAAGGTGATTGCGCATCGCCCGCGCTGTCTCTTGCAACACGGGCAGCACACGTTTGACCGCGCCTTCGCTGCTTTCTTGGCCCATCAGCATGGAGACGTTCAAGCCGCCTAGCAGCGTGCCGTTGCGGTCTTGCAAGGGTACTGCCAGGCCGCGAAAACCCAGTTCGTATTGCTGCTCTGAAATGGCCCAGCCTTGAACGCGGATGCGCTCGAACGTCGTGGCCAAGTGCTCTTTGCTGGTGATGGTGTGTTGGGTATAGGCACGCAGCGTCGCCGTGGCCAGCCATTGCGCTACGGCCTCGGGCGTGCGCATGGCCAGCATCAGCAGGCCTGCGGCGGTCACCTGAGCCGGGGCGCGTGAGCCCAGCACGAAGCCTGTGTTAATGCTTCTTTGGGCCCCGTTGCGGGCGATGTAAACCGTCTCGTCGCCGTCCAGCACGCTGAGGTAGGCAATCTCGCTCGTGCCTGCGGTGATACGCTGTAAAAAGGGCTGTACCGTGCGCGGCAAGCGAGCCGACTCCAGGTAGCTCTGGCCCAACCGCAGCACGCGCGGTGTCAGCCAGAACAATTTACCGTCGCTGGCGACAAACCCCAAATGCACCAGAGTGAGTAAGTACCGCCGCGCGGCGGTGCGGGTGATGCCGCAGCGTTGGCCGGCCTGGCTGGCCGTCTGGCGCGGGTTTGCGTCATCGAACGACGCGATGATGGACAAACCCTTCTCTAGACCGGCGATCCAGTCGCGTTTGTCCAAGGCGGTGGTGACTAAATCCATGGTTTAAACCTGTCCAATGTGTGCCAGTCAGTCCCAAGTGAGACAAGGGGGAAACCCTCGTTTCGTTCGATTATCGTATGTAAATGTTCGATAATCGCACAAATGAAGATCAAAAACTGGTCTTGAAAAGCGGTGAAGTCGATACAGTTCAGGGTTCCCATCGGGCCATAGGCCTATTGACCGACTTTGATTTCGTTACAGGATGTTTTATGAACAAACGCTTCGCTCTTAAATTAATAGCTGCTTGTGCAATTGCTACGAGCACTTCAGCCTCTTTTGGCCAAGAAGTCATCAAGATTGCCAACATTGTGGAACTCTCGGGTGCGGGTGCCTCCGCAGGTACCACTTTCAAGAACGGCGTGGAGCTGGCGGTCAAGGAGATCAACGCGGCGGGCGGGATCCTGGGCAAGAAGATTCAGAGCACCACCTCCGACACGCAGACCAACCCCGGCGTGGCCAAGGGTTTGACGCAAAAAGCAGTGGATGACGGTGTGTTTGCCATCTACGGCCCGGTGTTCTCGGGCTCCATCATGGTCAGCATGGCCGAGTCGCGCCGCGCTGAAGTGCCTAACTTCACCGGTGGCGAGGCCAGCAGCATCACGGCTCAGGGCAACCCCTATGTGTTTCGCACCAGCTTCGGCCAGTCGAGCAGCTTTCCCAAGCTGGCGCGCTACATCAACGCCAAGGCCAAGACACTGGCTGTGATTTATGTGAACAACGACTTCGGTAAAGGCGGACGTGATGCCATCGCCAAAACCCTGGAAGGCACGTCCACCAAGATCGTGGCCGATATCTCCACTGACTCAGGCCAAGTGGACTTTTCTGCTGCAGTGCTCAAGGCCAAGCAAAGCAATGCGGATGCGGTGTTCGTCTACACCAACGAAGAAGAATCTGCGCGTGCGCTGCGTGAATTCCGTAAGCAAGGTTGGACCAAGCCCATCATTGGCGAGACCACCTTGACCGGCCAAAAAGTGATTGAGTTGGCCGGTGACGCGGCTAACGGCGCGGTGGCGCACGTCGGCCTGACGGTGGACGCACCGAACCCGAACATGCTGGCCTTCAAGGGCAAGTTCTATCAGGCCTACCAGTACATTCCGGACCACAACGGCATCAAAGGTTTCATGGGCGTTTACACCCTGAAGGCCGCGATTGAAAAGGCGGGTAAGTTGGATCGCAAGGCCGTGGCCCAGGCCATGAAGGGCCTGCACATCAGCGCCAAAAAATACCCTGGCATCATCATGGACGTGACCTTTGACGACAAGGGTGACCTTGACCGTGAAAGCTTCATGGTGGAGGTGAAAAATGGCCGCCAAGTGGTGGTGGAAACCTTGCCTGCGATTGGTAAAAAGTAAGCCCTAAACGCTCAACTCGAAACGCCACTGTAGATAGGTAAGCCATGACCGATTTCTTTCAACTTTTCTTCAGTGGGTTGTCCACCGGCGCGATTTACGCGCTGGCGGCCCTGGGCTTCACGCTCTTGTGGCAGGCCAGCGGCACCATCAACTTTGCCCAGGGCGAATTTGTGATGCTGCCCGCCTTCATGATGCTGGCCTTTTTGACCGCCGGTTTCCCGCTGATGGCCAGCTTCTTTTTGGCTTGTCTGGTCTCGGTCTTTATTCTGGGTTGGGCTTTCAAACGCGGCGTGGTGGACCCGCTGTTCAAGTACGGCATGATGCCCATCGTGGTGGCCACCATTGGCCTGTCCATCGCCCTCAAAAACGGCGTGCGTGTGGCCTACAGCGCTGAGGCGCACCCCTTCCCCAGCCTGTTCCCTGACACGCTCTACAACATCGCCGGGGTGACGGTGTCACTGTCTGACATCGGCACGTTTGTGCTGGCCCTGCTGCTGGTGATGGGAACGCAAGC
>CANCAO010000142.1 GCA_947374105.1 Comamonadaceae bacterium
TCTGCGTCGGCGGCGACGGCTCGCTCACCATTGCCAACGCGCTGCACCACAAAGGCCTGCGTGTGGTGGGCGTACCCAAGACGATTGATAACGATTTGGACAAGACCTTCACCACCTTCGGTTTTGACACCGCCGTCTCCTTTGCTACAGAGTGCCTGGACCGCCTGCACAGCACCGCCCAGAGCCACCAACGGGTGATGGTGGTGGAAGTGATGGGGCGCTACGCGGGCTGGATTGCACTGCACTCAGGCATCGCGGGCGGAGCACACGCCATTTTGCTGCCCGAGATCCCTTTTGATCTGGACAAGGTTGCCTCCAAAATCCGCCAGCGTGAAGCCAAAGAGCGCATGTACTCCCTGGTGGTTGTGGCCGAAGGGGCGCTACCCAAAGGGGGCGCGCACGCGCTGTTGTCAGGCGCAGAGGCCGGCCATGCCGAACGCCTGGGCGGGATAGGTGAACACGTCGCCACCGAGCTGGCTCGCCTGACCGGCAAAGACGCCCGCACCGTGGTGCTGGGCCACTTGCTGCGCGGCGGCAGCCCGACCGCGTTTGACCGGCTCGCCGCCCTGCGCTTTGGCACGGCGGCGGTGCGCGCGCTCGACGAAGGCCTATCCGGCGTGATGGTGGCGCTAGCCTTTCCCAACGTGAATTACGTCAAACTGGAAGATGTCGCCGGGCGCATGAAGGCCGTGCCCCCCGACAGCGACACCCTGCAAACGGGGCGTGATATTGGCGTGTGCTTCGGCGATTGAGGGTAGGGCAAAATATTTTCAAAAAAAACCGCGAAATTTGAATCCGGTGGCGACGGGGGTGCGTACTAAGGCATAGGAATACATGTTGTAAACCTATCCAAGGAACACCCCATGATGCAAAAACTCTCCAAACTCACCGCGCTGATCGGTCTCGCTTTGGGTGCCAGTCTGGCGCAAGCAGATACCGGCAAACGACTCCTCACCGGCGGCGTGAGCACCATCGCAGGATCGGCCGGTGGTGGTCTGTCCCCCTGGGCCGTGATCGGCAGCAATGCCACCGAAGGGGAAGTGGGCCTGAGCGCCTACGCCTCACGCGCCAACACCCAAGACTACAGCCTGAACAGCTACGGCCTGGCCTTGGGCATCCATGACCGGGTCGAGCTGTCTGTGGCCCAACAAGACTTTGACGCCTCACCGGCCGTGGCCTTGAACGGCATTGCCCCTTTTGGCATCGCAGCCGGTCAGCACATCCAGATGGACGTGTTGGGCGTCAAGGTCAAGGTCGCGGGAGACGCGGTGTTGGACAGCGACAACTGGATGCCGCAAATTTCCGTCGGCCTGGAATACAAAACCGTGCGCCCCGGGTCTCTGCAGTCCGTATTTGACTTTATGGGCGTCAAAAACAATGGCACAGATTTTTATGTGAGCGCCACCAAGCTCTTGCTGGACAAGAGCCTGCTGCTCAATGGCACCCTGCGTTCCACCAACGCCAATCAGGGCGGTCTGCTGGGTTTTGGCGCAGGTAGCACAGGCACCAGCAGCCGCAGCCTGGTGCCTGAGTTTGCCGTGGCTTATTTGCTCAACAAGAAACTGGCCGTTGGCGCTGAATACCGCGTGATGACCAACAATCTGGAGTCCGTTGGCTCTGCCGCCGGTTTGGGCAATGCGCTGCATGCCGATGACTGGAAAGACATCTTCGTGGCTTGGGCGCCCAGCAAAAATGTCTCGCTGACCCTGGCCTATGTGGATTTGGGGCAAATCGTCCCTGGAGTCACAGCGGGCCGCCGACAAACCGGCACCTACCTGTCCGCCCAGTTTGCGTTCTAAACCCCTTACTTCTACCCCCTTTCTGGAGAACCGATGATGAAAAAATTAATGATGACCCTGCTGCTGGCCTGCACCAGCCTGCTTTGCACTTCTGGCATGGCCCAAACCATGACCACTGCCAATGACGAGCTGTACAAAGCTTTTGGCGAAAAAAACGGCATTACCCAGCTGATGGATGATTTCGTTAACCGCCTGGTCAAAGATGCGCGCATTGGCACTCACTTCAAAGACGCCAAACCGGCGGCACTAAAAGCCCAATTGACCGAACAGATATGTCAACTCACCGGAGGCCCCTGCACCTACAAGGGTGCGGACATGAAGTCAGCCCACGCGGCCATGGACATCAATAAAGGGGACTTCAATGCATTAGTGGAAAACCTGCAGTCCGCCATGGAGGTGCGGGGCATTCCATTCACCCAGCAAAATCGACTCTTGGCGCTTCTGGCTCCCATGCACCGCGACGTCATCACAATTCATTAACATCATGAAAAATGCTACAACTTTAATAGCTGCTTATGCCCTGTGTGCAAGCGCTATCGGAGGAAATGTTCAAATCCTAGTCTTGGACAAAGAAGGCAAGCCGGTGACGGATGCTGTCGTGGTGATGTATCCAAGCACACCAAATGCCAGCCCCGCTCCAGCGCTGCTGCCCCGTAGCGCCACCGTTTTGCAAGAGAAGATGCGCTTCATCCCTGAGGTAACTGTGGTGGCTACAGGAACCACGGTTCGCTTTACCAATCTGGACCGCTGGGATCACCATGTGCGTGGCACAGCGACCGGGTTGGCAACGCCTCAGTCTGATGCCGGCTTTGAAGCACGACTGGCCGGCAAAGAAGAAGGCAAGCCAGCCAGCTCCGCCGACATCACACTGGACAAACCGGGGGCTGTGCTGCTGGGCTGCCATTTGCATGGGTCAATGCGGGGCAGTATTTTTGTCACCGACTCTGCCTGGACCCTCAAAACCAATGCAGAAGGTACAGCGCAGTTTGCCAACGTACCCAACGGAGCGGTCAAGCTGCGGGTGTGGCATGCCGACCAGTTGCTTGACTTGCCCCCACAAGCCTTGCAGGTGAGTGCCAGCCCCCTGAACCAGACAGTGCAACTGAGCGTGGTACCCCGGCGACGGCGAATTTAAGTCCGATATCATCCAGTCCAACTGACTGGAGGTATCCCTGTGACCATCATTACCAACATTGAAGACCTGCGCGTGCTGGCCGAAAAGCGCGTGCCACGCATGTTCTACGACTACGCCGACAGCGGCTCCTGGACCGAGAGCACCTACCGCGCCAACGAGTCCGACTTTCAAAAGATCAAGCTGCGCCAGCGCGTCGCCGTCAACATGGAAAACCGCAGCACCGCAACGAAGATGGTGGGCATTGACGTCAAAATGCCGGTGGCCATCGCGCCCGTAGGCCTGACAGGCATGCAGCACGCCGACGGCGAGATTCACGCCGCGCGCGCTGCCGAAAAGTTTGGCATTCCGTTCACGCTGTCCACCATGAGCATCTGCTCGATTGAAGACATCGCCGCCAACACCACAGCGCCCTTCTGGTTTCAGCTCTACATGATGCGCGACCGCGACGCCATGGCCGCCATGATCGAGCGTGCCCGCGCCGCCAAGTGCAGTGCGTTGGTCTTAACGCTGGACTTGCAAGTGATCGGCCAGCGCCACAAAGACCTCAAGAACGGTCTGACCGCACCGCCCAAACCCACCATTGCCAACATCATCAACCTGATGACCAAACCGCGCTGGTGCTTAGGCATGCTGGGTACGCGTCGCCACACCTTTGGCAACCTGGTCGGCCACGTCAAGGAAGTGACCGACATGAAATCGCTCTCCTCCTGGACCAACGAGCAGTTTGACCCGCGCCTGTCCTGGGCCGATGTGGCCTGGGTCAAAGAGCGCTGGGGCGGCAAGCTCATCCTCAAAGGCATTCAGGACGTGGAAGACGCCCAACTGGCCGTGGCCAGCGGGGCAGACGCGATAGTGGTGAGCAACCACGGCGGGCGTCAGCTGGACGGCGCGCAATCCAGCATTGAAGCCCTGCCCCCCATCGTGGCGGCGGTCGGTGACCAGATCGAAGTCTGGATGGACGGCGGCATTCGCAGCGGACAAGACGTACTCAAGGCCTGGGCGCTCGGGGCCAAGGGCACGATGATTGGCCGCGCCATGGCCTACGGTCTGGGAGCCATGGGCGAAGCGGGTGTGAGCAAGGCCTTGCAAATACTCCACAAAGAACTCGACATCACCATGGCCTTTTGCGGGCACACCAACATTCAGAGCGTGGGCAAGGGGATTTTGTTGCCGGGCACGTTTCCGACTTGAAGCCCCGCGGCAACTACCCTCGTTTTTGCAGCAAGCCACCATCCACCGGCAACAACACCCCCGAGATGTACCGCGCCTCATCCGAGGCCAAAAACAGCGCCGCGTTGGCCACATCCCACGCGCTGCCCATGAAGCCCATGGGCACCAGCGCATCCCGCTCTGCGCGAATGACGCTGACGGGCACGCCCCGCTCTTGCGCGCGCCGATTGATCGCCATAGGCGTATCAATCAAGCCCGGCAAAATGGCGTTGGCGCGAATGCCGTGGGCGGCGTTTTCGATGGCGATGTGCTGCGTCAACGCATTCACACCGGCTTTGGAGGTTTTGTAAGTCACCGTGGGTCGTGCCGCCAGCGACGCGGTGGACGACACATTGATGATGCAACCCGAGCCCTGCGCAATCATCTGGGGCAAGACGTGTTTGCAAGTCATGAACATACCTCGCAAATTCAAGCCCATCAAGTTGTCCCAGGTCGCCATGGGGAGGTCGGTGGTCTTCTTATCGCCTTTGGACATGCCCACGTTGTTGTGCAAGATGTCCACGCGGCCATAACGCTCCACACAGGTTGTGATGATGTTCGCGCAGGCGGATTCATCGGTAATGTCGGCCACCAAAGCAGATGCGGGCTGGCCGTGCTGCAAGACCGCGTTCAACGTGTCGGCCACCCAGTCGGCCTGTATGTCCACCAGCAGCAAGGTCGCGCCCTCTTGGGCAAACCGCTCAGCGGTGGCTCGGCCATTGCCGACCGAGCCCCCCGGCTGTTGCCCCGCACCAACGATGATGGCGACCTTGCCTTCAAGACGCAGTTTTGTCATTTCATTTCCTCAAAAGTTGTTGGGTTCTTTGTTAATCGGTTTGGATGGCTTGACTGTTCACGACTTTGCGCCAGCGCTCGACTTCGTCCTTCATGAACGCGGCCATCTCCAGCGGTGAGTTCACGGCCACCATCAAGCCGTCTTTCTGCATCGCCTCTTTGTAGCTGGATAAGTCGGTGGCTTTTCTCAACGCGATGTTGAGGCGTTCGATGTACGCAGACGGCGTGCCCTTGGGCGCAAACAGTCCGTACCAAACATCAGCCGCATAGCCGGGAATGGTCTCTGCCACTGCGGGCACACCGGGGTAGGCATCCACCCGGTTTGCAGCCGTCAAAGCGATGGCGCGCATCTGCCCGCTCTTGATAAATTTATGCGTGCCACCGGCCGTGCCAAACAGCATGTCCACCTGGCCACCCAGCAAGTCCATATAGGCCGGGCCAGCACCCCGGTAGGGGATGTGCTGTATC
>CANCAO010000143.1 GCA_947374105.1 Comamonadaceae bacterium
TGCTCTTCGCTGAATTTGCTTGTTCTCATGTCCATCATTCTCCGGGTTGATGGACTTCTTGGAAAAATGACTGGTACGGTTTATGGGGAGCAGGTCACCGACGGCGGCTATCGCAGAGGTCACCGCGTGGTTGCTTACGCTCGGTCAGTGAAATGATGTTTTGATTCTGGCTCAGCCTAGGCTGAGCAGGTTCATCAGCGCGGCCTCGATGGCCGCTGCCGTGACCGCAGGCTGCTCCATTGGGAACAGGTGAGAGCCATCCAACATCATCACGCGGCCTTTGGTGACCTTTTCGGTCATCGCCATGCCCACCTGTTTGAGTTCTGCTGAATGGGTGCCGCCAATGAAGGCTGCCCGGCATTTGAGCGGGTGGCGACGTAGCAACCTCTCCAGGTTGTCGGGCAGGCTGTTGTAAATGGAGGTCTCGATGGTGCGGTCAAAATTCAGCACGCGCTTGCCGTCTTCATCCAACATGCCGTGCTCGACATAGTCTTGCAGCACCTGTGCGTCCCAGTTCGCAAAAGCTTTCTTGTGGCGAAAGTGTTCAAGGGCTGCTTGCGTGCTGGGCCAGCTATTGCGTCGCTTGTGGCTGACCGCACCGGGTGAGACTGCGCCAATGAGTTGGGTGGTTTTGGCTATGCCCAGCCCCGCGGCGCGCCAGCCGCCCACTAGGGGCGAATCCAGCATCAACACGCCACGGCACAGCTTGGGGTGCAGGGCCGCCGTCATTACACTGAGAAAGCCACCCATCGAGTGGCCCACCAGAACAACGGGCGCGCCGTCGGTGTTGACTTGCTCTGTAACGAAATCGGCCAGTTCCTGCACCAGATGCGGCCAGTTGTTGGTAACGGGGTAGCGCGGGTCATGGCCCAATTTCTCAATCGCCTTGACCTTGAAGCCACGCTCATGTAAATGCGCAAACAGTACCCGGTAGGTGCTGGCGGGGAAGCTGTTGCCGTGGGAGAAAACGAGGGTAGGGCGGTGCATGAAGATCTAAATACTGGCTTCCAGAGCGCGGCGACGGGCTTGAAGCTCACGGTAACGGCCCAAGGCAGACGGGTCGGCTTTGGAGGCTTCTATCGCCTCGGTCTCCTGCGCTTTGAGTTGCTCTATGAGGATGCGATTGACCAGGTTGCGCAGCTCCTGCAAGGTCTCGCGTTGGCTGTCAGCCGAGTCGTCCAGCGCGGGGCCGGACATGAGTTGTAGGGCCAGGGTTTGCGAGGGGTGCTCATGCAAACCTTCGCGCAGCGCCGCCCAGGACTGGGGGCCGTGCTCGTGCAATTGGCTCTCCAACCAGGTTAGCAAGGGACCATGCGGAGCCTGCAAGGCGCACAGCAGGGCATGGTCATCGCTGGAGAGCTTGTCCCAGGCGACGCTGTTGCCGAGCAGCAATCGGACGGCATGGTCGGCGCGGCTGGCCGGGGCAGCGCGTCCGCTCAAACGCGGTTTGGCGGCGAAGTTTGAAGGTGATTTAGGGCTGTAGCCCTCTGAATAGTTGCGTGGGCTGCTACTGTTTTTGTAGCCATTTTTAAAGCCGTCTGTGGCTTTTCGAGCGCTGTGGATGGGGGGTGGCGACCATAAATCGGTGAGTTCCCGGGCGGTGAGCTGCACCTGGTCGGCCAGCTCGCCCAACAATTGGAGCTTGAGCGCGCCTTCGGGCAGCAGGTTCCACAGCGGCTTGGCATTGCTGGCCATGTGGGCGCGACCTTCGGCGGTGTGCAGATCGCAGCCCTCGCGGGCGGCATCCACCAGAAAGCGGCTCAGGGGCAGGGCCTCACTCACGTAACGTGAGAAGGCCTCTTTGCCGTGCTCTCGGATGAAGCTGTCGGGGTCATGCTCGGCGGGCAAGAACAAAAATTTGACGCTGCGCACGTCGCTGGCGTAGGGCAGGGCACCGTCCAGCGCCTTGCGCGCCGCGCGGCGACCCGCGGCGTCGCCATCAAAGCTGAAGACGACGGCGTCGGTAAAACGGAACAGCTTTTGCACATGTTCGGGTGTGCAGGCGGTGCCCAGGGTGGCCACCGCGTTAGGAAAGCCGAGCTGGGCCAGCGCCACCACGTCCATATAACCTTCGGTGACGAGCACGTAGCCTTGGTCGCGCAGGGCACTTCTGGCCTCAAAAAGGCCATACAGTTCGCGCCCTTTGCTGAAGACCGGGGTTTCGGGTGAGTTGAGGTACTTCGGCTTTTCATCGCCCAGCACGCGCCCGCCAAAGCCGATGCACTCGCCTTTGACGTTGCGGATCGGGAACATGATGCGGTCACGGAAGCGGTCGTAGCGCTTTTCTTCACCGCCTTCTTCGTCAGCACTGGCGATGACAAGACCGCTTTCGGCCAGCAGCGGGTCGTCATAGTTGGGAAAGACGCTGGCCAGCGTGCGCCAGCCCTCGGGTGCGTAGCCCAGGCCAAATTGCTTGGCGACTTCGCCTGACAGTCCGCGACCCTTGAGGTACTCAATGGCATGAGGGGTGTTTTTGAGGTGCTTGCGCCAGGCTTCACCGGCTTTCTCCAGCACGTCAGTGAGGGTGGCTTGCTTCTCGCGCTGCTCAGCGGCGCGGGCACGGTCTTGCGGGCTGGCGTCGTCCTCGGGTACTTGCATGCCGAATTGCTGGGCCAGATCTTTGACGGCTTCAATGAAGGTCATGCCCGCGTGCTCCATCAGGAAACTGATGGCGTTGCCGTTCTTGCCGCAACCAAAGCAGTGGTAGAACTGTTTGGCCGGGCTGACCGAGAACGAAGGCGATTTTTCGCCGTGAAAGGGGCACAAGCCCATGAAGTTGGCACCACCCTTCTTGAGCTGCACGTAGCGGCCCACGATCTCCACGACGTCGGCACGGGCGATCAGTTCTTGGATGAAGGTTTGGGGAATGGCCATGGGGGTGTGATTGTGACTTAGTCGGCTTGGCCGTTTGCGCAAGACCAGGTCGTGGCCGTATCGTCCAATCGGTTTTTTAACGCTCCTGAATCAGGATGTAGCCACGGTTTTCAACCCGGTCAAAGGTGCGCATCCCTTTGACCAGGGTTTCGGTCGGCATCCAGACCCAGCCCGCACTGGCGGGGTTCACGTCCAGAACCAGAAAAGAGTCGGACTGGGCGTCGTAGGCCCCCAAGGGCGAGATGTGCCCCCCCCCGCGTTGGCCCACCGCTTCTCGCCGGTAGTTGACGATGACGTAGTCACCGCCACGGCTGAGGTTGTCGACCAGATCAGCGCGAATCTGTGCTTCGGACTTCAAGTCGTCCACCACCACGGCCCGGGTCACCAGGTCATGCGCCTTGAGCAACTCGTCAAATTGGCGCAATTGATAGCCGCCGTCGCGGATCAGTTTGTCATTGATTGCAACAGGCTCACCCAGTACTTGTGAGCGGGTCTTTTGCCCTTTGCCAATCACGTTGTCTTGCGTAAAACGGGGGACTGAGAGTTCGACGCCGTGCGAGCTGAATGCCAAGTCTTCGGGGCGCAAGCGACTGCGGTCACGGGGCAGGTCGGGGCTGCGGGCGCGCAGGGCATTGAGCACGATGGCGGCGCTGGTAGGGCCGCAAAAAGCGATGTTGGACTGCGCCTCAAATTGATTTGCCAGCGCTGGAAAATCAATTTTTGCAGCGGCTCTGGAGAGCCGAGAAATGCCTTCATCCGAGCTGAAGGCAACCAAACTTTGGAGCGGATTCAGTTGCGCGCTGTTCTGTGCGCTGTCCTTTGCGTTGCTCTGCGCCAGTCCCTGCGTAAGCCCTGACGCACATAAGAAAACGGTGAGGACGAAACGTGTCAACCTTGTCATTGAAAACTCCCGGCGCAGAGCAAAAGAGCCAGTTTATAGGCAAGTGCGCTTATTCGCCCATCACGATGCCTTCACGGCGTGGGTCAGCGCCGCTCAGCCACATTGGCACACCCTGCACCTGCCCACGGCTGATGGCTTGCAAGCCGCTGGTCATATTGACTTCCCGAACCTCGTGGCCTCGTGCGTTGAGGGCATCGACGGTGGTTTTGGGGAAACGTTTTTCCTCCAACTGGGTCGGCCCGTTGAGAGAGCCGAAATTGGGCAAACTGATGGCTTGCTGCGGCAACAGCCCCCAGTTGAGCACGCCGTAAATGGTTTTGGCGGTGAAGTGAATGATCTGCGCGCCGCCGGGGCTGCCTACACTCATCACCAAAGCGCCACTGGTTTTGTCAAAAATCAGGGTGGGGGACATGCTGGAGCGGGGGCGCTTGCCGGGTTGTACGCGGTTCGCGATGGGGGTGCCGGATGCATCAGTCGGTAAAAAACTGAAATCAGTGAGCTCATTGTTCAGTAGAAATCCGCCCGACAGTGCCGGGTTGAGCGTCACCATCTGGCGTGAGCCAAACCCGTTTTCGATGGTGGTGGTCATGGCGATACCGTTGCCCCAGGCATCCACAATGGAAATGTGCGAGGTGCCATATTCGACTTGCTCAGGCATCGGTGCGTAGGACGTTTGAACGCCGCCGGGTGAGCCCGGCTTGGCCGTTTTCATGCTCATGGCACCCGGTGCTTGGCTGATCAGTTGGGCGCGCCCAGCTAAATAGGCCGGATCCAGCAGACTCATCCAGTCGCCCGCGGGGGGCGGTACAAAGTCGGGATCAGCCAGGAACTGGGCACGGTCTGCAAACGCCAGGCGCGACGCTTCGGTGTAGAGATGCAACCAGTCGGCGGACGGTAGGCCATGGTCCAAGGGTAGGTGGGCCGCGTTCGTCTGGTCAAGCAGTCCCAGGATTTGGCCCATGGCAATGGCCCCAGAACTCGGAGGCGGAAAGCCGCAGACCCGGAAATCATGGGCCCTGGCCCGGTAGTCATGGCAAAGCGGCGCACGCTGAATAGCCTTGTAGTTCGCCAGATCGGCCAGGCTGAGTTGGCCTGGATTCGAAGGATGCTGTTGCACCTTGTCCACCATGGCTTGCGCCACTTCACCCTCATGCATAGCCTTGGCACCGTGCTGGGCGATTCTTTTTAAAACGTCAGCCAGAGCTGGGTTGCGCAGCAGGTGACCCACTTCATGGGGCGCGCCATCTGCCTTGTAAAAATAAGCATAAGCGACGGGGTCTTTTTTAAGATGTTGCTCACTGCCAAGCAGGGAATTCAGTCGAGGACTGACCTTGAAGCCCTCGGTTGCCAAGGCAATGGCGGGCTCAAACAGTTTTGCCCAGGGCAGCTTGCCATGTTGCTTGTGCACCATCTCCAGCATGGTCACCGTGCCCGGTGTGCCCACTGAACGGCCACCCACCACGGCATCGTAAAACGCCAAGGGTTTGCCATTCGCGCCCATCAGCAGGGTTTCATCGGCCGCAGCAGGCGCGGTCTCGCGGCCGTCATAGGCCTCGACGATTCGTCCATCGAAGTGCAGCAGAAAAGCGCCGCCGCCGATGCCGCT
>CANCAO010000144.1 GCA_947374105.1 Comamonadaceae bacterium
ATCTTGGATGACGACGGCGATAGCGAAGTGGATCTGGCCTCTTACGCCTACCAAATCTGGAAGAACGCCACCGATGCCGATCCATCGCTTGCTGCCCAGATCGAAACCATGCCAGATGTGGTCTATGCCACCAAAGGCCACACGCACCACCCTGCGTCACCCCAAGGTGTGTTGGTTTACATGCGCACGGCGCAGGGCAATGACGCACTGGCCTGGATGGATGAATCGGGCAGGCCCGTCACACAATCCCAGCTCACAATTTTGAAAGCGGCCGCTTGCGCAGCCGACACCCCGGCGCTACCGCGCCAAGAGCAACACCATGCGCTCACACAGCAAGGCTTGGCGCACATCGTGGAAGAAGAAAAGTCCTTTGGCGGTGCGCTGGGTCGCCCATCGGGTGCACGCTTCAAAGTATTCGAGCGCTTCAAACGCATTCGTGAGGGTCTCGGCAATAAGCGCGATCTTTTCATCACAGATGAGTATGTGCGCCGCATTGACCGCGTGATGGAAGAAATCTACCGCTACCCGCTTTACCAATCCGCCACCGACAGCCTCAATCGCCAACTCAAAGCAGGCATTGGCGACCACCAATTACTTGATTTGGTTTTCTCACTGCGGGAAGACGGGCGTTTGTGCGTGATTGACGACCAAGACCAGCGGCGCGAACCCAAGCTCATCTGCTCCATGGGCCTGGCCGGTCTGAATCAGGGACAAACACCATGACGATCGACGCTGCACGCTTCCAGAATCTGCTCAGTGAGTTCAAGCTGGAGCAACTTTTTAACGAGCTGGGCTGGGAGCGCGCAACACTGCGGCCGCAAACCATCGCAGCCCAGGGCGAGCCCTTCACGCTCACCCACTTAGCACACAAACGTGGTGTGGCAGTGCTCTTGTGTTCGCCCGACGCGTCGGGCAAAGTCCCTGCACGCCCCGTGCTGCTAAAAATCGAAAAGGAAGCTATTAAGCACGCGCATGAACATCTGCTTGTGTTCGCTGATGCCGTACAAAACACGCTCACCTGGCTGTGGGTGTCTCGCACCCCCGGGCAACCCATCGCGACGCGCACCCACACTTGGCACAAAGGGCAAAGCGGTGAGGCTCTGCGACAAAAGCTGACGCAGATTGTCTGGTCACTGGAGGCAGAAGAGGCCATCACCCTCACCGACGTGATCACGGGCCTGCGCAGCGCCTTTGACCGTGATCGCGTCTCCAAAAGTTTTTACGAAAAATTCAAGGCCCAGCACGATGCCTTTGCCGGTTTCATTGCTGGTCTAAATAGCGTAGCGGACAAGACATGGTATGCATCACTGATGCTCAACCGGCTGATGTTTGTCTATTTCATCCAAAAGAAAGGTTTTCTGGATGGAAGCGAAACCTATCTGCGTGACCGCCTGACGCAGGTGCAGGCCGCTGCGGGAAAAGGCCAATTCCACAGTTTTTATCGCCAATTTTTACGCCGCTTATTCCATGAAGGTTTGGGCTTGGCTAAAGACGAACGTAATGCAGAACTTACCCGTTTGATTGGTGATGTGCCTTACCTCAATGGTGGGCTGTTTTCCCTGCACGAACTGGAAGAGGCCAACCCCGGCATCGATGTGCCCGACGAAGCTTTCGAGCATCTGTTCGCGTTTTTCGATGCATGGGATTGGCATCTGGACGACCGTCCACTGTCCAAAGGCACAGAGATCAACCCCGATGTGCTCGGCTACATCTTTGAGAAGTACATCAACCAGAAGCAAATGGGCGCGTACTACACCAAGGAAGACATTAACGAGTACATCAGCAAAAACACCGTCATCCCCCACCTGCTGGAGCAGGCCCGCGAACTCTGCAAGGTGGCCTTCGAAGGTGAGTCCTCGGTATGGCATCTACTGAAAGCTGACCCGGATCGCTACCTTTACCCAGCCATGAAAACAGGTGTCATCGACACCCGTGGCGGCATCGTCCCCGAAAGTGCGCTTCCAGACTTTGTGCAGACGGGCATGAAGGATGCGAACGCCCGCATGTTTGAGCGCCGCTACAACTTGGGCGAAGCGGTGTTTAGCACCGCCGCTGGCGAGCGCGGCACCCTGCCCACCGAAACATGGCGCGAATATGTGGATCGCCGCAGCCGCTGCCTGGCCATTCGTGACAAGCTCGCCAACGGCGAAGTCAAAAGCGCCGATGACCTGATCACCCTGAACTTGGACATCCGCCAATTCATGCAGGACGTGATCGACACCTGCACCAGCCCTGACCTGCTACGCGCCATTTGGCAGGCCATCGTGGGCCGGGTACCAGGAGAAAACGAAAGTCATCACAAGGTTCGCCACGGCATCACCATTCTTGACCCGACATGCGGTTCCGGTGCCTTTCTGTTTGCCGCGCTGGGCGTGCTGGAGCCGCTCTACGAAGCCTGCCTGGACCGAATGGAAGGGTTTGTAGAAGATGCCAGGAAACTGGGTAAAACAGGAGCGGCTGACTTTGTGAGGGCGCTGGCCGAGGTAGACAAACACCCCTCGCGCCGCTACTACATCTACAAGAGCATCATCCTGCACAACCTGTTTGGCGTGGACATCATGGCCGAGGCGGTGGAGATTTGTAAGTTACGCCTGTTCCTCAAGCTCGTGTCACAGGTGGACGCCGGGCGTGAACTGGAGCCACTGCCGGATATCGACTTCAACATCCGCACGGGCAACACACTGGTTGGCTACGCCACAGAAGCGCAATTCGATGCCGCCAACACGCTGGCCAGTGACCAGACCCACCGCGAGGAAATCAAGGCCAATATGGCCGATCTTTCGGAATCGTTTAATTTTTTCCGTGGTCAGCAAACTGTGCATGGTGGCAAGGTCACCGCAGAAGACAAGCGCCGCCTGCGCAACAAACTCTCAGCGCTGAGCCTGGAGTTAGACAAGTACCTAGCGAGCGACTACGGAGTCGATCTGACAAAACCCAAGGCCTTTGCCGCATGGCGAGAGAGTCACCAACCTTTTCATTGGTCGGCCGAGTTTTATGGCGTGATGCATGACGGTGGTTTTGATGTGGTGATTGGTAATCCCCCCTATGTGGCAACCCGGAAAGTGACGAGCTACTCGGTGCTGGATTACAAAACTGTCGATTGCACTGACATCTATGCTTGGTGCTTGGAGCGTGTCATTGGCATCTCAAGCAAGACGGCGCGAACGGGCATGATTGTTCCGCTTAGCCTGTCATTCAGCGGGGATTTTGATGATCTTCGTCAACTGCTCTATCGGCGTTACCAATCGAACTGGTTCTCGCACTTTGCACGTATCCCGGCCGCTCTGTTTGCCGCGGACGTTCGAGTTCGCAACACTATTCACATTGGAAAAATGGGCGGTATGGCGCAGCAACCGCACACCTCGCGTCTGCATCGTTGGTTTGAAGTGGCGCGCCCACATCTGTTCGCCACCCTTTCTTTTTCGACTTTCAAGTCTGCACTCTGGAAAGGCCGCATTCCTAAGCTAAACACCCAGGGTCTCATTGATGCCTTTGAGAAAAAGCTCGGACCTAGCGCACCTACCGTTGAGGCATCGTTGTCCCGGCGCGCTACAGCGCACGCGCTGAATTTCAAGAAGACGGCTTACAACTGGCTCTCGTTCACGCATGAAGAAGCCCCGTGCTTCGCAACGAACGGCAAACGTGTTCCCCAGACTAAATATGGAGCGATATATTTTCAGACTGATGATGAGCGTGATCTAGCTTTCCTGTTGCTGAACGGGAAGATCGAATTCAGCTTTTGGGTCGCGATTGGCGATGACTTTGACGTGACCAAGTGGATGTTTGAGGATCTCCCGCTTGCGTTGACTCATCTTCAGGCAGCAGACAGCAAGAGGCTCCTGTCAATTGTTCCTGAGCTGAGAACTGCCGCAGCGGAAGCCATTCAGTACAAATTGAATGCAGGAAAGCGCGTCGGCAATTACAACCTCGCCAAATGCAGGCAGATCACTGATCGGTCTGACTGGCTGCTTGCGCAGGCCTATGGTTTGGATCGTGCTTGGGACGATATCCAGTTGCTGTACGTCCAGACCGTAAAGACAAATTTTGAAATAGCCGCTGATGAGGATGAATGAAACCGCTTCCGCTCTCGCCATCGACTGTCCTACTTGAGCGGATGAGTTCGAACGCCCCCATGCACCTGTTCGGAGTGGGTAGTGCGGCTTTACTCGACGTACCCTTGCTCGGCCTGATCGCCTCCCGCGAATGCCCTGGACGTGTTCTGCTGGAAACCTTGGAGCGGGTGCCACAGTGGGTGCAGGCCGGGCGGGTCATCGTCAGCGGCTTTCATTCGCCCCTTGAGCAGCAAGTGCTGCGTTCTGTGCTGCGCCGCAAGGGCCAGGTGGTGAAAGTGCTGGCGCGTGGCATGACGAACTATCGCCCTACGCTTGAGGAACGCGAACCGCTGGCCTCAGGCCAGATGCTGGTTATCACCGAATGCCCACCCAAGCAGGTACGCATCACCCGCGAGTCTGCGCTCGCACGAAACCGGCTGGTGATAGCGCTTGCCACGGACATGGTTGTTCCCTACGTTGCGCAGGGTAGCCCATTGATGACGATGCATGAACAAAACTTGCCGGAGACATCGCAAGCACCATGAACCAGTCGGACTTCGCGCGCTGGTTCAACCGGAGTTTCTGGAAGGCGTTTGCCACGAAGACTTTTCCCATCGCGGTCCCCAAGACACCTTCAGACAAGGCCGCGCTGCTTGATTCTGTTTACGACGACATTGCTTCTGCACGCTACGCACCCGGCATTCCGGAAACCGAATTGGTGATGAACAAGGGACACGGTGTTGCCCGCACCATTCCCGTGTTCAGCGTTCGCGACTACTGCGTTTATTACTTCTGCATCAAGGAGCTTGAAGACGTGCTGTGTGGCAACCGCACACCCAACACGTTTGGGGGCTGGTCACTGGGAGGGAAACTCCGGGCGCAGGAAAACTTCGAAATAGAGCTGGAAAGCGAGATCACAGACTACGGTCGTTATTCGTTCAAACCGCAGGCCTGGACACAAGCTTTCGGTGAATTCAATGCGCTGTTGTTCACCCAGCTCGGATCAGGCCAACACACCCATGTATTGCAGTTGGATTTGTCAAATTTTTATGACTGCGTGCGTCTGGACATCCTGGAGCGATGGATTCGGGAACAGTCTCCGCCAGACAAAGGATGGATCATTACCCTGCTGTTCTATCTGCTCAACCACTGGAACCGTCGCAACACAGGTTTGCACCCGCAAGCTGTTGGACTGCCACAAGATGCGCTTGCCGATTGTTCGCGTATTCTGGCCAACTTCTATTTGCAGAAATACGATCAGTTCGCAGCCCGAATCTG
>CANCAO010000145.1 GCA_947374105.1 Comamonadaceae bacterium
CCACGTCGCGCAACGGCAACAAGGGCAAATCAATCGCAACAGCAGGCAATGGGGTAAGACCAGACATAGTTAAACCTTTCAGTTACCCATTAAATATTGATCGCAATTCGCAAATTTCAACCCGTTCGATCATTATTGATCGAATAAAACCGAATAGAAGCTCCGAATACGAGTACAAAGGCCCGATGAATCAGGCCTTTTTGGCAACTTCGCGGTAAACAAGCAAAGGGGGCTTGTTTTCAAGAATGGTTGGCTCATCCAGAACCACTCTTTCGACATTCGATAGATTTGGCAGCTCGAACATGGTGTCAATTAAAGCGTGCTCTAGGATAGATCGCAAACCACGGGCACCCGTTTTTCGAGCCAATGCTTTTTTAGCAATAGCAGCCAAGGCAGCCGGACGAATTTCGAGATCGACATTCTCCATCGCCAAGAGTTTGCTGTACTGCTTGACCAGGGCGTTTTTGGGTTCGGTCAATATTTTGACCATTGCCTCTTCGCTCAACTCCGTCAGCGTTGCCACCACCGGCATACGACCAACCAACTCAGGAATTAAACCGAACTTAATCAGATCTTCAGGCTCGACCTCCTTAAAGACCTCGGTCAAACTGCGCTGCTGCTTGCTTTTGACAGTAGCACCAAAACCGATACCGGAAGATTCCGTCCGGTTCTCGATGACCTTCTCAAGCCCTGCAAAAGCGCCGCCGCAAATGAACAAAATGTTGGTGGTGTCCAGTTGAATGAAATCTTGATTCGGATGCTTGCGACCGCCCTGCGGCGGCACGCTCGCCATGGTGCCTTCGATCAGTTTTAGCAGCGCCTGCTGCACGCCCTCACCTGACACATCGCGAGTAATGGATGGGTTATCCGACTTGCGGGAAATCTTGTCTATCTCATCTATATAGACAATGCCGCGCTGAGCACGTTCGACTTCGTAATTACAACTCTGCAGCAACTTTTGAATGATGTTCTCGACATCCTCGCCCACATAGCCAGCCTCTGTCAATGTGGTCGCGTCAGCCATTACAAAAGGCACATCAAGTTGGCGCGCCAGCGTTTGCGCCAGCAAGGTCTTGCCAGAGCCGGTCGGGCCGATCAACAAGATATTGCTCTTGGTCAACTCAACTTCGTCTTTGCGTGCTTTTTCCTTGTGTTGCAAGCGCTTGTAATGGTTGTACACCGCTACCGCCAAAATACGTTTGGCTGGCTCTTGTCCAATCACATAGTTGTCGAGATTTCCTTTGATCTCAGCGGGCGTCGGCAACTCAGCACTGGTCGCAGTGGCGTCAGTCGTCAGTGGTAACTCATCGCGAATAATTTCATTGCACAACTCAATACACTCATCGCAAACAAACACCGAAGGACCAGCAATCAGTTTTTTAACCTCATGCTGGCTTTTGCCGCAAAAAGAGCAATACAACGTTTTTTCGCCGGAAGAGCCTTTTTTTTCAGCCATGTAATGGAGCCTCTTTGCGGAAATTCATCAAAAAAACAGGTCGATCGTAACTTTTAGTCACAACTTCCCTCATGCACGCTTACTGATGACCTGATCCACCAGGCCGTAATCTTTAGCTTCATCGGCAGACAGGTAGTAATCTCGCTCGGTGTCACGCTCAATTTTCTCCAGGGGTTGACCGGTGCGCTCAGCCAAAATTTTGTTAAGTTGGTCTCGCGTCTTGAGAATTTCGCGGGCATGAATTTCAATCTCGGTCGCTTGACCCTGGGTACCACCCAAAGGCTGGTGAATCATCACCTTGGAGTTGGGCAGCGTAAACCGTTTACCCTTGGCGCCGGCCGCCAACAAAAACGCACCCATGCTGGCAGCCATGCCAATGCACAACGTGGAGATATCAGGTTTTACAAAGTTCATCGTATCGAAGATGGACATGCCAGCACTGACAGATCCACCTGGCGAGTTGATGTAGAGAGAGATATCCTTCTCTGGATTTTCACTCTCCAAAAACAACAACTGGGCCACAACAAGGTTGGCGGTCTGATCATTGACCGGGCCGACCAAAAAAATCACACGCTCCTTGAGCAAGCGCGAGTAAATATCATACGAGCGCTCTCCACGACCAGACTGCTCGATCACCATAGGAATCATGCCAAGGGCCTGTGTTTCCATTGCACTGTTACGAAAATTCATATGAGTTCCTCATCGGTTGAAAGCAGCGCTACTTTAGCGAAATATCGATTTACGCTTGACCCATCAACTCATCAAAAGAGATGGACTTCTCGCTAATCTGAGCCTTGGACAAAACATACTCAGTAACCAAATTTTCTACAACCATACCTTCGACGTCAGCCATTCGACGGTTATCGCTGTAATACCAGCGCACCACGTCCGCAGGTTTTTCGTAACTGGCGGCGAGTTCTTCGATGTGTGCCTTCATGGCTTCTGGCGTTGCCTGTAGCTGATTGGCGCGCACCAACTCAGCCACAACCAGGCCCAAACGAACGCGACGCTCAGCTTGTGGAATAAAGATATCAGCCGGAATGGGAGCGTTGTCAGCGTCTTTAATGCCGCGCTGCTTTAGCTCGGCACGTGCGCCTTCAGTCAGGCGATCCACCTCGGACTGCACGATGGACTTGGGCAAGTCCAGCTCAGCCTTGGCAACCAGGGCATCCATAACTGCCTGCTTGTTGCGAGCCATCAGGCGTGACTTGACTTCGCGCTCCAGGTTTTTGCGCACATCGGCGCGCAGTGCATCCACCGTGCCATCGACAATACCCAGGGACTTGGCCAGCTCATCATTCACCTCAGGAAGGTGAGCGGCTTCAAGTTTCTTGATCGTGACCATGAAGTCAGCCGTCTTGCCTGCCACATCTTTACCATGGTAATCGGCGGGAAAAGCCAGGGGGAAAGTCTTGCTTTCGCCGGACTTCAGGCCTACCACAGCTTCTTCAAACTCCTTCAGCATCTGGCCTTCACCGACCAAGAACTGGAAGTCATCCGCTTTGCCGCCGGCAAAAGGTTCGCCGTCGATCTTGCCTTCAAAATCAACCGTCACACGGTCGCCCGTTTGCGTGGCGGCGTCCATCGCGCGCTGGGCAAACGTACGGCGCTGCTTGCGCAAGATGTCCAGCGTTTTATCAATCGCGCTGTCGCCCACTTCAGCTGATATTTTCTCAACCGCCGCCGTAGACAAGTCACCAATTTTGACTTCAGGGTAAATTTCAAACACGGCATCAAAAGACACCTCCCCCGCAGGCGCCCCTTCCTTTTCTGTGATGCGGGGTTGTCCGGCCACGCGCAACTTGGCTTCATTGGCGGCGGTGGCAAAAGCCTCGCCCACCTTGTCATTCATCACCTCGTAGTGAACCGAATAGCCATATCGTTGGGCTACGACATTCATGGGAACTTTACCGGGGCGAAAGCCGTCCATTTTGACTGTTTTAGCCATGCGCTTTAGGCGCGAATCCACCTCGGACTGAATCACGGTCACGGGAAAGGTCAGCGTAATTTTGCGTTCTAACTTCTCAAGGGTTTCAACAGTAACGGACATGGTTCACTCACTCCTAAAATAAAAATACAGGGCTGTGCGCTGGCGCTCAGCCGACTGCTCTAAAAAGATGGTGCGCGGGGGGGGACTCGAACCCCCACATCCTTGCGGACGTCAGGACCTAAACCACAAATTCCAAACCGCGCTCCGGCTTATTTTCCCAATGGAAAGTCGAAAAATTGATTCAATTTATCGGCGTTTCCCAAACTTTTTCCCAAACTCGAGTGAAAATCGCAATACGACTAGACGCCCGCTTTGGGTAACCCGCGATTCTAACGTAGACAACAACCAGGATTGAGAGGTAGACAATGGCAACTCCAACAAACCGATCCCCTTGGCAGGTCAAACTGGCAGGACGGGACAAAAAACAGTTCCGCCTCAAATCGCAGGCCATTGCCTATCTGGCCGAACAGGGATACCCAGACCCGGAAAAGTTGCCCAAGGGGGCGCTGCGTCAACTCGAGACCGCATTTGAAGTTCAGATCAAGTACATCGACAAGGCGGGCACTGTCGTCAAACGGTCAGAAACCCACGACACCTACCAACAGGCAAAGGAATGGGGCGAGCAGCAAGAAGCGGTATTAAAAAAGATTCGCCAGCAGCAAGGCGGCTTTGAAGCCAGCTACGAGACCATCACCATCAAGGATGCGTTGGAGAAGTTCCACAAGGAACATTACACCGGCATGGCGTCCTTTACAGAAATTGGGTACCGCGTTGAGCATCTGACGGAATGGCTGGGACCGAAAAAGCTCTTGCGAGACCTGACCAAGCGGGACTATATGAAGTTACGGGAAACCTTCAAAGAGAAGAAATTTTCAGGCTCGCACACCCGCAACTACTTCACCGTTCTCACGTCCATGTACAAGCATGCCGCCAACGAGTGGAATTACCCCGTTGAGAATCCGGCGTCGGGTATCGCACTTCCCCGCCCCAACAACGCCAAGCAGCGATCTTGGGTAGGCAATGAACAAGAGCGCCTTATGGCCTCGATCAAGAAGCGCTCACCCTGGCTCATTCCTATCGTTGAACTCTCCCTCGCTATGGCGTTCCGCAGGGGTGAGTTGGTGCAAACCGGAAAAAACAAGAAGTCAGGCGCGCAATCGGGCGGATTGCAGTGGGAGAACATTGACTGGGAAAACAACATTCTCAGCCTGCCGAAAGAGAAAAACGACAAGACCAAGAAGGTGACCGAGTACCTGGGCCGTAGGGTGCCGCTGACGGCTGAAATGCGCGCTATCCTGCTCCCCCTCTATGAAAGTAGTCCAACCAAGTCTGGTTTGGTTTTTAGCGCCACAACGAACTCAGTAACCACGGCATTCAGTAACGCCCGCGATAAAGCTGAGCCACCAATCAAAGGCTTGACGTTTCACTCCATGCGGAAGATTGCGACCAAAAGCCTGTCGCGTCGTGTAAATAACGCGATGGAGCTGAGCCGCCTGTCAGGCCACAAGAACATTGAAGTGCTCAACAGCCGCTACTACGACGTGCAAGTCGAAGATCTGAGAGCCTTACTCGCGGAGTCTTCGGGCACGTTGCACCACCGGGGTATCACGGCTTTGACTAAGGTATTGGGGCTGCCCGACACCAAGAAATTCATCGAAGAGATACGGGCCATGAAAACCGTTGCGGAGGCTTTCAAGTAGGCAGCAATGGGCTAGCTGTGCCTGTTTGCGGCTGTTGCTTGCACGACCACCGCAATCACCACCGTCTAGGCAATGATCTGGCCGGTGTAAATGAAGGCCTCCGCAATCTCTGCGAATCGATTCATCACCACCTTGTCCTGGGGTGT
>CANCAO010000146.1 GCA_947374105.1 Comamonadaceae bacterium
GCAGCTCCAGCCGCATTTCCTCAACCTTGGAGAGCTTTTCACCCTTGGCTGCCTTGGCCTGTAGCTCGTACATGTCCAGGTCATCCATCAGGCTTTCTTTGGCCATCAGCACAGCTTTTTCGGCTGTGCCGCCGATGCCGATACCGAGCATGCCGGGCGGGCACCAGCCCGCGCCCATGGTGGGCACGGTTTTCAACACCCAGTCCACGATGCTGTCGCCGGGGTTGAGCATGATCATCTTGCTCTTGTTCTCCGAGCCGCCACCTTTGGCCGCCACGGTCACTTCTACTGTGTTGCCGGGCACGATCTCGGTGAAGATCACAGCCGGGGTGTTGTCCTTGGTGTTTTTGCGCTCGAAATGCGGGTCCGCCACGACCGAGCCACGAAGGGTGTTGTCGGGGTGGTTGTAGGCGCGGCGCACACCTTCGTTGATGGCGTCGTCCAGGCTGCCGGTGAAGCCGTCCCAGCGCACGTCCATACCGACTTTGAGGAACACGTTGACGATGCCGGTGTCCTGGCAGATCGGGCGGTGGCCGGTGGCGCTCATTTTGCTATTGGTCAGAATTTGTGCAATCGCGTCCTTGGCGGCGGGGCTTTGCTCGCGCTCGTAGGCACGCGCCAGGTGGGCGATGTAGTCGGCCGGGTGGTAGTAGCTGATGTACTGCAGGGCAGCAGCGACGGACTCGATCAGGTCGGCTTGGCGGATGGAGGTGGTCATGGCAGAGTGAGTTTTAAGTTAACGACAGTAAGCAGCTATGTTGAAGGTTCCAGTCTTGTATTTTGACAGGTTGGCCAAACCCATTCGCTCAGCCAGATCCTGCTCCGGCCATTAAAAGAAGCAGGATAAAAATGACGGACTGAGATAATCACCGCCATGCCTTTGCTCGCTTTCAACGCTTCTTCGACTCTCCCTATCGCTCCTCTCATTTCTTGGCGCATGTCTGTGGCACCGATGATGGATTGGACTGATCGTCATTGCCGCTACTTCCACCGCCTGCTCAGTCGCCACGCTTTGCTCTATACCGAAATGGTGACCACTGGCGCGCTGTTGCACGGTGATGTGCCGCGCCATTTGCGCTTCAATCTTGAGGAGCACCCCATCGCGTTGCAACTCGGTGGCAGCGAGGCCGCTGATCTGGCCAAGTGCGCCGTGTTGGGTGAGCAGTGGGGCTATGACGAAATCAACCTCAACTGCGGCTGCCCCAGTGAGCGCGTGCAGCGCGGCGCCTTTGGTGCTTGCCTGATGGCTGAGCCGCAACTCGTGGCCGACGGTGTGAAGGCCATGGTCGATGTGGTCAGCGTGCCGGTGACGGTGAAGCACCGCATTGGTATCGACAAAACCGAGAGCTACGACTTTGTGCGTGATTTTGTGGGCACGGTGAGCGAGGCCGGGTGCAGTGTGTTCATCGTCCACGCCCGTAACGCTTGGCTACAGGGTTTGAGCCCCAAAGAGAACCGAGAAATTCCGCCCCTGCGTTACGAGCAGGTGGTTCAGCTTAAAAAAGACTTTCCCCACTTGACGATCTGCATCAATGGCGGCATCAAGACCAACGACGAAATCGCCGCGCAATTGGCGCAGCTCGATGGCGTGATGGTCGGACGCGAGGCCTATCACAATCCGTGGATTCTGGCGGGCTGGGACGCTGCGTTTTACAACGCGCCAGCCAGTGAACTAACACGTGAGACAGTTGAAGAGCAGATGGTCGCCTACATGGAGCGCGAAGCCGCCGCGCACGGCACGCCCTGGTACTCAATCGCCCGCCACATGCTGGGCCTGCGCCACGGCTTGCCCGGCGCGCGCAAATGGCGTCAGGTGTGGAGCGATCACCGCCTCAAAGGCGAGCCCGCCCGCGTGGTGATGGCCGCAGCTCATCGCACGCAGCCCGATGGGGATGCTGAACACGGCTAGGATGTTGCATCAAGTCCTGTATTTCAACCAAGGAAGCAAGCTATGAATGGGATGAAAAATTGGAAGTTGTTCGCAGCCACGCTGCTCTGGCTGGCGGGGTCGAGTTGGGCCCAGCCCTTCCCCAGCAAGCCCATTACCATCATCGTGCCGCAAGCGCCAGGCGGGGCCAACGATGTGATCGCCCGTGCCATTGCCAACAAATTGGGCAATCGCCTCGGGCAGGTGTTTGTGGTGGACAACAAGACCGGTGCTGGTGGCAATGTTGGTACCAGTTTTGTGGCGCGAACATCGGCCGATGGCTACACGCTGCTGTTGACGGCGCAAAGCGCGCAAACGATCAACCCGGCGCTGTACCGAAAGATACCGTTTGATCCGGTTAAGGACTTTGCCCCGATCATGACGGTGGCTACCGCACCGTATTTGCTGGTGGTCAACCCCGGCGTGGCCGCCAACAATCTTCGGGACCTGATCGCCTTAGCCAAGGCCAATCCCGGTAAGCTGAACATTGCCTCGGCGGGCAACGGCACCCTGAACCATTTGATGGCCGAGATGCTGAAGTCTGCCGAAGGCTTGCAGATCACTCACGTTCCCTACAAGGGCGCGGCGGCGGCGGCTACCGACTTGGTGAGCGGACAAGTGCAGATGACGTTTGGCAGTTTCCCCGGTTTGATGCCTTTTGTGCGTAGCGGGCAGTTGCGCGCCTTGGGTGTGGCCACGGCTCAGCGCACGCCGTTAGCCCCAGACCTACCTACGCTTGCAGAAACCGTACCCAGCCTACAGGTCAACTCCTGGTACGGTCTTTTCGCACCGGCAGGCACACCCAAGGCCATCATCACGCGCCTTCAGACCGAAATTGCCGAGGTGCTGCAAACCCAGGAAATGAAAGACTTCATGATGTCGCAAGGCGCAGTAGCCGCACCGAGTACCCCGGATGAACTGGCCAAGCTGCTGAGCGAAGACTTGCTGCGTTGGGCCAAGATTGTGAAAGAAGCCAATGCGCAGATCGATTAGTGCCAGGCTGGCAGCAGCGAATGACTGAATCTCACCACCGCGAAATCCGCTGGGCGCAAGCGCTGCTGTGGCTGGTACCTGCGTTGTGGACGGTCAATTACATCGTGGCGCGTAAAGCGCCTGGGGTGATCGGTCCTTATCTGCTGGCGTTGGGACGCTGGGCTGTTGCGGGCTTTGTGTTGCTGGTGCTTGCCGGGCCTGAGCTGTGGCGCGAACGTGCGGCTGTTTTGCGTGTGTGGTGGCAGTATTTGATTTTGGGTGCCTTGGGCATGCTCGTTTGTGGGGCTTGGGTCTATCAGGGGGCTCGCTCGACCGAGGCCATCAACATCGCTCTGATCTATGCCGCATCTCCCGTACTCATCGGTCTGGGTTCTGCGTGGTGGTTGGGAGAGCGCTTGGGTTTGCGCCAGGTTCTGGGCGTTGCGCTGGCCTTGACGGGTGTGTTCAACGTGGTGGTTAAAGGGCAATGGGCTCAACTTGGCGATGTGCAATTTGTACCGGGCGATGCTTGGATCGTTGCGGCCACCGTGGCATGGGCGGCCTATGCCTTGCTGCAAAAGCTGTGGCCCAGCGGATTGACCGCTACAGCGCGCCTGGCCGCCATTTGCACGGGGGGTGTTGTCACGCTGCTGCCTTTTGCAATTTGGGAGACGACGCAGCCGGGGCTGACGCAGTGGGGCCTACCCGCCTTGGGCCTTGTGCTGGCGGCAGCCATCCTGCCCGGCTTGGGGGCATATTGGATTTATGGCTGGGCCCAAAAAATCTTGGGGGCCAGCCGCGTAGCGGTGTCGCTTTACCTGGGGCCACTCTATGGTGGTCTGGCGGCTTGGTGGCTGCTGGGCGAGGCACCGGGATGGCATCACCTGGTGGGAGCTGCACTCATTTTGCCGGGGGTGTTCTTGGTGACCACGGGCGCGGCTCAATCTGTCCGTCGTGTTGAGTTGAGTGTTGATCGGGGTTTGGAGTAAGTCTCCGAGGCGATGGGCTACGATGGCGGGATGACTCAAGCCGATACCCTCAATTCATTTCCACCCGCCGCTGCCGTGGCCCTGCGCCAAGATGCTTCCGTGATTGGTCTGGTGGGTCTGGCGCATGCCAGCTCGCACTTTGCGCACCTGCTGCTGCCTTTGTTGTTCCCCGTGTTCATGAAAGAGTTTGGGCTGAGTTTTTCTGAACTCGGGTTGTTGACTTCGGTATTCTTTATCGTCTCGGGGGTGGGCCAAGCGTGTGCGGGTTTTGTGGTGGATCGCTTGGGCGCTCGGCCCGTGCTTTACACCTCGTTCTGCATTTTTGTACTGGCCTGCATTGCGGCGTCTCGCGTCAATGGCTACGGCGATTTGATGCTTGTCGCCGTTCTGGCTGGTCTGGGGAATTGCCCGTTTCACCCGGTGGACTTCACGATATTGAACCAGCGTGTTTCGGCCCCGCGTCTGGGTCACGCCTTCAGTATGCATGGCCTCACGGGCAATTTGGGTTGGGCGGCCGCGCCGGTGTTTCTGGTGGGTGTTGGTAGCTTGGTGGGTTGGCGCAATGCTTATCTGGCTGCGGCCTTGATGTACGTGGCTATTTTTGTGCTGCTGGTGGTGCAGCGCGACAAATTGCATACCGAGGTGCTAGTGCATCAGCCGAGTGAGGGGACACGCGAGCATGATTTGGCGTTTTTAAAGCGACCTGTGGTGTGGTGGTGTTTTGCGTTTTTCATGTTTTCCACCATGACCCTGTCGCTGGTGCAGAACTACGCAGTGTCGATTCTCAAAGCGGTGCATGACGTTAGTTTTAATGCAGCCACGGTCACCTTGACGGCTTATATGTTGTGTGCGGCTTTCGGGATTTTTGTGGGCGGTTTTGTGGCGGCACGCAAGCCCAACAGTGACACGGTGGTGGCGGTGTGTATGGCGGTGGGCGCGCTGATGCTGGCGCTTTGTGGCACGGGTATTTTGGGCGCGACGGGAACCATGGTCGTGCTGGCTGCCACGGGTTTTGCCACGGGTATTGGTGCACCGTCACGCGACATGATGGTGAAAAAGGCCACGCCCAAAGGCGCAACGGGCCGGGTTTATGGCACGGTTTACTCGGGCTTTGACGTGGGCTTTGCCGTGTCTCCTCTGCTGTTTGGCGCGTTCATGGATCGGGGCTGGTACAACGGCGTGTTTTATGGCGCGGCCTTTGTGTTGCTGGTCAGTGTGGCAACGGCGCTAGGGGTGGGTAAGCGCACCGGTTCGTAACTGTTTTTTTGAAATTCCATTCAATCCTTCTTACTCATGAAATCTCAAATCGCTGGCCATCTTCTTGTCGAATGTCTCGTGGCCCAGGGCGTGACCCATGTGTTTGGCGTGCCAGGGGAGAGCTACTTGGCGG
>CANCAO010000147.1 GCA_947374105.1 Comamonadaceae bacterium
TTCGCTGACACTGAATTTTTGGAATAACTGCTTACTATGAGAATTGCATTCATCGGCCAGCAGGATTTTGGCAAAGTCGCACTAGAGGCCTTTGTGGCTCGTGGCGACACGATCACTGGGGTCTTTTGCAAACCAGAAAAACCCGGTGAAAAACCGGATGCACTCTGTGCTGCCGCAAAGGCTTTGGGCTTGCCCGTATTTCAGTTTGACAAGCTCACGAGTCCTGAGGCCGAGCAAGCCATGCGTAAGCTGAATGCGGATATCGGCGTGATGGCCTATGTGCTGCAGTTTGTGCCCCAATCCTTGGTGAACATCCCCAAACACGGCACGATTCAATACCACCCCTCCCTCTTGCCCAAGTACCGCGGCCCCTCCTCCATCAACTGGCCCATTGCACGGGGTGATACGGTCACAGGTTTGAGCGTTTTTCGACCCACCGATGGCCTGGACGAAGGCCCCATCATCTTGCAAAAGATTTGCCACATTGGCCCTGACGACACCTTGGGCGAGGTGTACTTCAACTCGCTTTTCCCTATGGGCGTGGCCGCCTTGTTGGAGGCCGCAGATCTTGTCGTTAGTGGTCAGCACAAAGAAGCGGTGCAAGATGAAGCAATGGCCAGTTACGAAGGATGGTTCAAGGCCGAAGAATCAAAAATCAATTGGGCTAACCACGTCGATCAGGTTTACAACCTAATACGGGCATGTAACCCTGCCCCTGGGGCATGGACGATGCTAGCCGACACCAAGGTTTACCTGTACGACTGCCGCAAGCACCCCACCCGTCGCATGGGTGAAATCAAGGGAAAACCGGGCACGATCTCGAACATCACTGCGACTTCAGTTTTCATCAACGCGCAAGGTGGAATGATCGAAGTGCTCAAACTCAAACCCGAAGGTGGCAAGAAAATGGGTGCTGCAGAATTCGCTCAGGCCTTCCCTCTGACTACGGCATAAATCCAAGCTGAGTAATGCCCCCGTGTTAACCCTTAGAGTGCTGCACCAATTCCAAAAAGTTGACCCTCATCAAGAGCATTTGTACGCGACTAATTAAACTCTTGCCAGCTTGCTGACCCCAATACAGCGATAGTCGCCAAATTGGGCAATCTTCATTTTTTGACACAGGAAACATCATGAGCAAAACCAAGCCAACCTCGTTGGGTTCTCGATTTGTAAAAACGACCCTGGGCCTGCTTGCAGCCACAGGCTTCTTGGCTGCAGCCCCTGCCATGGCCGCTTGGGAACCCACCAAGCCCGTTGAATTTATCGTGCCCGCAGGTACGGGTGGTGGCGCAGATCAAATGGCGCGATTTTTGCAGGGCATCATCATCAAGCACAAGCTGATGAAAGAGCCCATGATCGTCGTGAACAAATCGGGCGGCGCAGGTGCTGAAGGCTTTTTGGATGTGAAGGAGTCCAAGGGCAACCCGCACAAGATCGTCATCACGCTGTCTAACTTGTTCACCACCCCGCTGGCCACAGGCGTTCCCTTCAACTGGCGCGACATGACCCCGGTAGCCATGCTGGCACTGGACCAGTTTGTGCTGTGGACCAATGCAGAAGCGCCCTACAAAACCGCTGGCGAGTACATTGCAGCCGTTAAGGCCGCAGGCCCGAGCAAAATGAAAATGGGTGGTACGGGCTCCAAGCAAGAAGACCAAATCTTGACCGTTGGCTTGGAAAAAGCCACGGGTACCAAATTCATCTACATTCCCTTCAAAGGAGGTGGTGACGTAGCCGTTCAACTGGTGGGCAAGCACATTGACTCCAGCGTGAACAACCCGATCGAAGCCGTGGCCCAGTGGCGCGCTGGCAAGTTAAAGGCCCTTTGCGTTTTTGATGATACTCGCATGCCTTACAAAACCAAGGTGACAGACACCCAGTCTTGGTATGACATTCCCACTTGCAAAGAGTCAGGTGTGCCCACCGATTACGTCATGCTGCGAGGCATCTTCATGCCTGCCGGTGCAACACCTGACCAGTTGAACTTCTACGTGGAACTGTTCAAGAAAATCCGTGCCACGCCAGACTGGAAAGATTACATGGAAAAAGGCGCCTTCAACCAGACGTTCATGTCCGGCGCTGACTTCACTAAATGGCTCGGTGCTGCTGAAAACACCCACCGCGAACTGATGAAAGAAGCTGGCTTTATTGCCAAATAAATTGAGCAACCTTCTCTACGCTCACTAAAAACAAAGCTCAACTTGGTTTGAGCTTTGTTTTTGTAAATTTTTCAATAGTCAATCTATTTGTAGGAATAAATATGGATGCGAATTCGAATTCTCAAGAGGGAGCACGCACCGGCATTGCCACCAATATCGTTGATGCCGCTACGGCTGTCGGCGTGATTATCTTGGGAGGTGTTGTACTCTTTGGAAGCCGCAAGCTCGGCTCTGGCTGGACGTCTGATGGCCCAGGTGCGGGCTACTTCCCCTTCTACATCGGACTGATCTTGTCCATCTCTGGACTGGGCATCTTCTTGCAGTCCTTGTTTGGGAAAAATAAAAACACCGAAATTTTTGTGGGCCGTGAACAAATCGGTCGCGTCATGTCCGTGCTGTTGCCTGCCGTTGTCTATGTCGTTGGCATCCAGCTCATTGGTATTTACGTGGCCTCGTTCATCTACATCACCCTGTTCATGATCATTCTGGGCAAGTACTCCTGGGTCAAGAGTCTCACGGCCGCTATGGCAGTCATGGTCTTGTTTTTCATGATGTTCGAAGTCTGGTTCAAAGTGCCGCTCTTTAAGGGCAATTTTGATCTGCTGAGCGGACTTGGCTTCTGAACATTAGGAGAAATAAAAAATGGAAGAACTAAACGCGTTGTTTCAGGGGTTCGCAGTCATTCTGACCCCCATGAACATGCTGCTGATGCTGGTTGGCATTGTGCTGGGCGTCTTGATCGGCGTGCTGCCAGGTCTGGGTGGTGCAAACGGTGTGGCTATTTTGCTGCCCCTCACCTTCACCATGCCGCCCACATCGGCCATCATCATGCTGTCGTGCATCTATTGGGGTGCTTTGTTTGGCGGGGCCATCACCTCCATTCTGTTCAACATCCCAGGCGAACCCTGGTCAGTTGCCACTACCTTTGACGGCTACCCTATGGCCCAGCAAGGGCGCGCAGGTGAGGCGCTCACCGCTGCCTTCACCTCCTCTTTTGTGGGTGCGTTTGTTGCCGTGGTCATGATCACCTTCATGGCACCTCTGGTTGCGAAATTTGCGTTGAAATTCGGTCCGCCCGAGTTCTTCGCGGTTTACCTGCTGACCTTCTGTAGCTTTGTGGGCATGGGTAAGGGCTCGCCTTTCAAAATCCTCGCCTCCATGACCATTGGCTTTGCCTTGGCTGCAGTCGGTATGGACACCGTCACGGGTCAGCTTCGCCTGACCTTCGGTTTTCATGAGCTGATGCGGGGTTTTGACTTCCTGATTGCAGTGATTGGTCTGTTCGGTATTGGCGAGATTTTGCTGTCCATGGAAGAGGGCTTGGCCTTCTCGGGCAAGAGCGCCAAGATCGACCCCAAAATCGTCCTGGAAACTTGGAAGAAACTGCCCAGCTTTTGGATGACCTCCCTGCGCAGCTCGCTGATCGGTATCTGGATGGGCATCACCCCTGGCGGTGCTACACCAGCGTCTTTCATGAGCTACGGCCTGGCCAAAAAACTGTCTAAAAACGGTTCTAAGTTCGGTAAGGGTGAACTCGAAGGTGTGATCGCGCCTGAGACCGCTGCTCACGCGGCAGGTACCAGTGCGTTGCTGCCCATGTTGGCACTCGGCATCCCCGGCTCACCCACCGCAGCAGTGCTCTTGGGTGGCCTGTTGATCTGGGGTTTGCAGCCCGGCCCATTGCTCTTTGTTGAGCAAAAAGACTTCGTCTGGGGCTTGATTGCCAGTATGTACCTGGGTAACTTGGTGGGCCTGATTGTGGTGTTGACCACCGTGCCTTTGTTTGCCTCCATTTTGCGCATCCCCTTCTCGATCATTGCACCTGTGATCATCGTGATCTGCGCCATTGGGGCCTACACCGTGCACAACGCCATGCTCGACATTTGGTTCATGCTGCTGTTTGGTGGTATTGGCTACCTGTTCAAGAAGCTCGACTACCCCTTGGCGCCTTTGGTCTTGGCGCTGGTGCTGGGTGACAAGGCTGAGGACTCCTTCCGTCAAGCCATGCTGGTGTCTCAAGGCGAGATGTCCATCATGTTCTCGAACGGCTTGGTTGGCACCATCACCACGCTGGCATTGGTTCTGCTGTTGTGGCCGTTGATTTCAAAGCTGCTCAACTTCATTCGTCCTCCCAAGGTGGATGAGTTCGCGGCAGATCGTCCAGTGGATTAAGGCTGATACTTCTTCGTCCCCGCCTTCTCGGGGATGACGGATTCAACCCGTAAAAAAGCCTGCTTCAAGCAGGCTTTTTTACTTGTAATACCAGTCAATTTTCAAATCTTACCGCGCTGCTTTAATCGACTGAGCGTCTCTGCCGACAGGTTGAGATAAGAAGCCAGTTCCTTCTTGGGAATGCGATCAAACCATTCGGGGTGTTTGCGCATGAAGCGGTGCACGCGCCCTGACGCATCCAGCAAGTGCAGCGTAATGGTATGCGCCATGATCTCACTCATGAGGTTCATCACAAAGTACTCAAAGGGCTGTTTCACCTCGGGGTGTCGATCCATGAACGCAATCCATTGCGGCATCGGCAACTTCGCCACACGCGCTCTAGTCACGGACACGATGCTGTAAGGCGTTGGTGTCTTCAAACACCAAGCCGCATAACTTGTCTCCATGTCGCGCTCATCGGCAAAGCGCAGGATCATTTCTTTTGCCTGCTGGTTGGCAACAACCCGCTTGAGAATGCCGTCCAGCACAAAGTACTGCTCCATCTCGTGCACACCCTGGTTCAAAAGATAATCACCTTTGCTGCACTCCACCACTGTCAACAAAGATTCCAGCTCGACCTGTGCTGCCTCGCCCATGGCCTTGAGAACGACGTTCTGCCGAAGCTGAACGCGAATAATGTTCTTATCAGGATGAGACTCAACAGATGACATGAAGGTGTAGAGATCGATTAGGTTGGGGAAAGATACAAACTTCACCAGTCTGCATGATTGAAATGCGGTGAAAGTTGACCCGGGTCAATGGCGACAGCGGAATCAACTTCTATCATACCGCGACGCTGCAATGAGGCCGAGCCGAGAGCGCAAACGAGACGGTGTGACCCACCGTAGTGTGGCCTTGATTTTGGTGAACGATTTTTTGAACTACTAACCACTATGAC
>CANCAO010000148.1 GCA_947374105.1 Comamonadaceae bacterium
GACAACATGAAAAAGGCGCAGGAAGAGCTGGCCCATATCGAAGTCACCGGTGAGTCTGGCTCGGGCTTGGTCAAGGTGCTGATGACCTGCAAGCACGATGTCAAGCGCGTCACCATCGACCCCAGTTTGCTGGCCGACGACAAAGACATGCTCGAAGACCTGGTGGCAGCAGCCTTCAACGACGCCGTGCGCAAGGCCGCTGAGACCGAGCAGGGCAAGATGGGCAAGCTGTCATCGGGCATGCCCAGCCTGCCCGGCGGCATGAAGTTCCCGTTTTAAATCACCCGCTTACCTCGTGGCTGATTCCAACGCGCTGGACGTGCTGATCCAGTCCCTGCGCCGCCTGCCGGGCGTGGGGGTGAAGTCTGCCTCGCGCATGGCGTTTCATCTTTTGCAGCATGACCGTGATGGCGCGCAAACGCTCTCGCGGGCCTTGAGTCAAGCGGCACTGAGTGTGAAACATTGCCAGCGTTGCCATACCTTTACCGAAGCCGATGTGTGCCGCACTTGCCAGAACCCCGCGCGCGACCACAGCAAGCTGTGCGTGGTGGAGACCCCAGCCGATCAGTCGGCACTGGAGCGCACTGGGGCCTACAAGGGCTTGTACTACGTCCTGATGGGGAAACTCAGTCCGCTCGACGGTATTGGCCCCCACGAGATTGGCCTGAAGCAATTGTTTGAGCGGGCTTGCGACGGTGTGGTACGCGAGGTGATTTTGGCCACCAACTTCACAGCAGAGGGCGAGGCTACGGCCCACGTCATCAGTGAGGCGCTCAAGGCACGCGGCTTGCAGCCAACCCGGTTGGCGCGTGGCGTGCCGGTGGGTAGTGAGCTGGAATATGTCGATCTGGGCACCATTGCCCATGCACTGGTGGACCGGCGTTAAATTTGACGCAAGAGAAGGTGCAATGGCGGCCCAATCGGCAATAATTCGGCGGACACAAGTCCTAATCTAATTTTTACGATTCAAACATGACCTTTGCCCGCTTCACTCTGGCTTACTGGTGCGTGCTGATTGCTGCGCTGCTACCCATCATTTGCGCGGGCATTGCCAAGTCAGGCAAGTTCGGAATTTCCCTCGCTAAGGGTGGATATGACAACGACAACCCGCGTGCATGGCTGGCCGGGCAGGATGACTGGCGAGCTCGTGCCAACGGCGCTCAGGCCAACAGCTTTGAAGCGATGCCCTTTTTTATTGGGGCAGTCATCATTGCGCATCAACTGGGGGCGTATCAGGCGCGGGTAGATATTCTGGCCTTCATCTTTGTTTTTCTGCGCATTCTCTACATCATGATGTATGTGGCAGGGTTGTCCAATATTCGTTCCATCGTTTGGGTGCTGGCTTTTGCCGTGAATATCGGGATATTGTTCGTCGGTTACCGCTAGGGGTCGCTTGTCCTTAGGTAAAAACCCGCTCGGGATGATCCCCGATGCGGGTTTTTTCTGGTCTTGCTACGCTCGACGTATCACAACAAAACACATGAGATGAGTCTTGTCAAACTCAAACTTTCAACGCAGAAATTTCAACTCGGCTCTGGGCCTATGCGCTCTGGGTCTGCTTGCGCCCGGCTTGCACGCTCAGCAACGCGTCGAAAAAACCAAAGTCACCATTGCTGTAGGGGGCAAGGCGTCGCTCTACTACTTGCCTTTGACTTTGGCCGAACAACTCGGTTACTTCAAGGCCGAGGGTTTGGATGTGGAAATCAAAGACGTGGTGGGTGGTTCCCGGGCCCTGCAAGCCGTGCTGGACGGCGCGGCTGATGTGGTGAGCGGGGCATATGAGCACACGCTGAATTTGCAGAACCAGGGGCAGTTTTACCAGGCCTTTGTGCTTCAGGGCCGGGCACCCCAAATGGCCATGGGGGTTTCCACCAAAACTTTGCCAGGGTATGAATCGCTCGTCGATCTCAGGGGCAAGAAAATTGGCGTAACTGCATCTGGCTCGTCCACCAATATGATGGCTAATCTGGTTTTGGCTCGGGCTGGTTTGACAGCCAGCGATGTGAGTTTCGTCGGTGTTGGGAATTCGGCAGGTGCATTGAATGCGCTTCGTTTGGGGCAGATTGACGCCATTAGCAATGTGGATCCTGTGATGACACAGTTGGAGCAAAAAGGTGATGTACGAATCATTGCCGACACCCGCACACTAAAGGGCACGCAAGATGTATTTGGAGGCGCTATGCCTGCGGCTTGTCTTTACGCGCCGATGACGTTCGTGCGAAAGTATCCCAACACGGTTCAGGCATTGACAGATGCCATTGTTCATGCGCTGAAATGGCTGCAAACTGCGGGTCTCAGCGACCTCATGAAGATTATCCCCGAGCCTTATTTTTTGGGTGATCGCGCCCTCTATCTGACCTCGTTTATCAAAGTCCGCGATGTCATGGCTACCGATGGACGATTCCCTGAAGAAGGCGGTAGAACTGCCCTGAGGGCACTGAGTAGTTTTGATCAGATGATTAAGGCTGCCAGGATTGATTTGAGTAAAACCTTTACCAATGAATTCGCACAAAAAGCCAAAGACCGATTCCAGGCTTGACGTGCTGATAACCAACATCCGTTTCGTTTTGAATTGGCGCCTATTCATGAGTGACTAATGAATGACTAATGAATAAAAATGTCTTTAACCTTTAAGAGAGAATCAGAAAGAACAATGACCAATACTTCATCCCCTATCCGCGTGACGTTTGAGCGCTTGGCTCAGTTCATCACAGCCTCAATGGCACAGCTGGGTTTACCCTCTGCTGATGCCGCCGTGATCGGTCGCTTGATGGCCGAGGCCGACCTGCAAGGCTCGGATGGCCACGGTGTCATCCGCCTGCCGCAATACGCTAGGCGCATTCGGGCCGGGGGTATCAATGTGACGCCTAGCATCAAGGTGGTGCAAGAGCGCCCCGGCATGGCGTTGCTGGACGGCGACAACGGCATGGGGCATTTGGTGATGCAGCGTGCGGCCGAGATGGCGATTGAGAAAGCCCGTGTGTGCGGCGTGGCCTGGGTTGGCACGCAGTTCAGCAACCACGCCGGGCCAGCCTCGCTCTATGCGCGCATGCCCATGGCGCAAAACATGATCGGCCTGTATTTTGCGGTGGGCAATGCCAACCATTTGCCGCCTTGGGGTGGGCTGGACATGCTCTTGTCCACCAATCCGATTGCCGTGGCCCTGCCCGCAGGCGAGGAACCACCGGTGGTGCTGGACATGGCCACTACCGTGGCCGCTTACGGCAAGGTCAAGGCCAAGGCCCAGCGCGGTGAGATGATGCCGCTGGGTTGGATGATCGACCGGCTGGGCCAACCGCTGACCGATCCCAAGCGCGCGGAGGAGGGTTTCCTCATGCCGATTGGCGGCTACAAGGGCTACGGTCTGGCGCTGATCGTCGGTCTGCTGGCGGGCACGCTCAACGGTGCAGCCATGGGCAGCGAGGTGATTGACTTCAACCACGATGACACCAGTGTGACCAATACCGGGCAGTCGATTTTGGCGATTGATCTGAGTGCGTTTGGCGATGTCGATGCCTTCAAGGCCCGTGTGGACAGGCTGGTGCGCGAACTGCGTGACAGTGAGCGTATGCCGGGGGTCGAGCGCATTTGGCTGCCGGGTGAGCAAAGCCACGATCGTCGGGCCCATTATGAGCGTGAGGGCATTCCTCTGGCCCCTGCTTTGATGGCGCAACTCGACAAGGTCGCGCTGGAGTTGGGTGTGCCTACTTTGTTGACGACTTAAAGAACATTTTTTATACGGGAATCGCGCCATGACTTCACAATACCCCTCACGTCGGTTCGCCGTTTTGAGCATGCTGACCGCGCTGCTGGTCAGCGGCTTAAGCAGCCCTGTGGCGAGCGCCCAAGCCGCCTACCCCAGCAAACCCATCCGCATGATCATCCCCTTGGCCGCAGGCAGCGCCGTGGACAACGCGGCGCGCATTGTGGCGCAGAAGATGGGCCAGAACATGGGCCAGAGCTTTGTCATCGAAAACATGACGGGCGCGGCGGGTTTGATTGGCGCAGACCGCGTGGCCAAGGCCGCTCCGGATGGCTACACGATCGGCGGTTTCAACGACAGCATCATGACCATGTTGCCGCATATGCAGAGCAAGATGCCTTGGGACATCGTGCGCGATTTCGAGCCGGTGTCATTGGTCGCCACAGTGGAGTGGGGTTTGGTGGTGAACGCTGATTCACCGCAGCGCAGCGCAGCCGACCTCATCACAGAGGCACGCAAGACACCGGGCAAGATCAACTACGGCTCCGGCGGCAACGGCAGCCCGCAGCACATCGCCATGGCTTTGTTTGCCTCCCAGGCGGGCGTGTCGCTCACCCATGTGCCTTACAAGGGCGCTTCGCAGGCGGCCGTGGGCTTGGCGGGCCATGAGGTACAAGCCGAGTTTCAAGGCATAGCCACCGTTAATGCGCTGATCCGCGGGGGCAAGCTCAAGCTCATTGGCGTGACCACGCCCAAGCGCATGCCGCAGTTCCCGGATGTGCCCACGGTGGCGGAGTCGGGCCTGTCGGGCTTTGAGTTCAACTCCTGGTTTGCCATGATGGCCCCGGCAGGTACGCCTAGAGCGATTGTGCAAACCTTGCACGCCGAGGCTGTCAAGGCGCTGGCCGACCCCGATGTACGTGAGAAGTTGCAGGGCCTGGGCCTGACGCCTCGTGGCACTTCACCTGATGACTTGGGCAAGGCCATGCGGGCGCAGTTGGCGCGTTACGGTGCACTCATCAAGCAGGCCGGTATCACGGCCGAGTGAAGTTTATTTTTTAGCTAGTAGCACTGGTTTGGATTTGCCAGGTTTGGATGGACTGCGCTTGGCTAGCTTCGAGGTAGGGCGCACGCCCCCTTTGTTGGCTGCGACTTGTGAAGTTTTACCTGGCTTGCGCACGGCTCGCTTTGGAATCACCTCGGGGGCTAGCGTGAGCTGACCGTTATCGGCTACATGCTCGCTTACGTCTTTTTCAATATGTGACGGTCGTGGCACCAGCAGCGACGATCCAGCGCTGATCGTCATGCGCGGTGGAATCTGGTTGATGGTGCGAAATTCGGTTTCACTCATGCCTATTCGCTTGGCAGCTTCTGCGGGTCTCAAAGTCGTTGGAGCCACCCAGACCATCCAACTGGCCAAACGGGTGCCGGTGAAGGCATCCAGATTGCGCTGAAACAGGGTGGCGTTGTCCCAAGGTAGCAAGATTTGCGGTGTACCTGCGGCCAAAATAACAGGGCGGTTAAGCGACGGGTTGAGCGCCTTGAAGTCA
>CANCAO010000149.1 GCA_947374105.1 Comamonadaceae bacterium
CCCTGTTACTCTGTGCCGTCTCGTTATTCGGTAACGTTGCGCTGTCTCAGCCTGTGGTGTGGCCGCAAAAAGCTATCAAGATCATCATTCCAGCTGCGGCGGGGTCTGCACCTGACATCATGACACGCATAGTGGCTCTAGAGTTACAAAAACGCCTTGGGCAACCGGTGGTGGCAGAGAACAAACCCGGCGCGGGTGGGGCGCTGGGCTCAGACATCGTGGCCAAGGCCGCGCCTGATGGCTACACCTTGGTCATGGGCAATATCGGATCGCACGCTATGAACGTGGGCGTGTATCCAAAGTTGCCCTATAACCCCATTAAAGATTTTGAGGCCATTGCCATGGTAGCGATCACGCCCAGTGTGATGACCATCTCTAGCGAATCACCAATCAAATCGCTGAAAGAGTTCATTGAGTACGCACGTCAAGAGGGGAAAAACGGCGAGCTCATCACCTTCTCATCAGGGGGCAACGGCAGCTCGTCGCACTTGGCGGGCGAGTACATGAATTTGCTCACCGGCATGAAGATGCGCCACGTGCCCTACAAGGATGTGTCGCAAGCGCTGGGCGATGTGGCGGCCGGTCGCGTTAGCATGATGATCAGCAATCTGCCGCCTGCCATGCCGCTCATTCGCGGTGGCAAGTTGCGCCCCTTGGCGGTGACGACGGTCGCACGCTCCAAAACTGTGCCAGACGTACCTACTATGCAGCAAGCGGGGCTGGCGTTTGAGCAGACCGTGTGGTTTGCACTGTTTGCCCCTGCAGGCACACCTGCTGGCGTTGTTGATCGTTTGCATCGGGAGATTTCAGAGATTCAAAAAGATGCTGCCTTAACAGAACGCATCGCTGCAACGGGGGCCACCCCATTGAGCAACACGCCAGCGCAACTCAAATCGTTTGTGGCCGCTGAGGTAGATAAGTGGAACAAGATTGCGCAGGATTCAGGCGCGAAAGCAGACTGAACAATGGATAAGAAATGAGTAGATTGAAATCGCTGATTAATTTTTCAAAAGGATTTTTATGAACAAGCAACGTCGACATTTACTCACCGCCACCAGCGCCGCTGTGGGCTTGTCTTTAGTCGGGCTGGCCGCACCCGTTTGGGCCAAAGCCCCGATGGCTGGCAACCAAGTTATCAGCGTGCATCGCATGAAGCTTGGAAACTTCGAAATCACCACAATTTTGGACGGCTTTATTGAGCTCGACCCCAAGCTTCTCAATGCCCCGCAAGACATGGTTCAGCGGCTGTTTGAAGCGGCCAATTTGCCCTACGGCCCGATCCGCACGCCGGTCAACACCTTTCTGGTCAACACGGGTGACAAGCTTGTTTTGCTTGACACCGGGGGTGCCAAATTTTTAGGCCCAACCGCAGGCCGTTTGGTGCAGGGCTTGGCCGCTGCGGGGGTGGAACCCGCGCAAATTGACGAGATCTACATCACCCACATGCACGGTGACCATCTGCACGGTGCGGTCACGCCCGAAGGCGTGGCGCTGTTCCCCAACGCCGTGCTGCGCATCGCCCAGCAAGATGTGGACTACTGGCTCAACCCCGAAGTCGAGGCCGCAGCCCCAGCCGCACAAAAAGGCCGCTTCATGCCCGCCAAGCGCGCCAAAGCCGCCTACGGGGAGCGCTTAAAACCCTTCAAGCAAGGCGAAGAGCTGACGCCCGGCATTACCTCGGTGGCCGCCGTGGGCCACACGCCGGGCCATAGCTGCTTCATGGTGCAGTCCGGCACAGCCAAGATGTTGGCCATTGGTGACTTGATTCACATTGCACCGGTACAGTTTGCCAACCCCGAGGTCACGATTGCCTTTGACTGGGAGCAGTCCAAAGCCAGCGGATCGCGCATGAATATTTTTGACATGGCGGCCAAAGACAACATCCTCGTGGCGGCGGTGCACTTGCCTTTTCCAGGACTGGGGACGCTGAAGAAAGAAGGCAAGTCCTACGCCTACACGCCCTTGTCTTGGCGCCTGTTTTAAATGACCAAGACGGCACTAGGTCTGATCGCCGCGCTGCTCATGGGCGCTGCGTTGGCGCAGACTGATCCCTTTGTACCCGCGGTGACGGCGCGTCTGGCGCAATCCACGATGCGCGAGTACCTCGATCTGCTGTCGATCCCGAACGACGCCCTCGTGCCGGCTGATATTCAGAAGAACACCGACTGGCTTGAACGCGCATTTCAAAAACGCGGCTTCATCACCCGCCAGTTGGCCAATAACGGCAAACCCATGCTGTACGCCGAGTGGCCTAAAAAGCTGGCCAGGGCGAAGACGGTGCTTTACTACATGCACCTCGACGGCCAGCCGGTGGTGCCCACTGAGTGGTCGCAGCCCAACCCCTGGTTGCCCGTGGTCAAGCAGCGAGATGCAGCGGGCCAGTGGCACATCACGCCCACCGAGAAGTTGTTTACCGAACCACTCGACCCCGAGTTGCGTGTGTTCGCCCGTGCCGCCTCGGACGACAAGGGGCCGATCATGATGTTCCTCGCCGCCTTTGATGGGCTCAAGGCTGCAGGCCTTGAGCCGGTGATCAACGTCAAGGTGCTGCTGGACAGCGAAGAAGAAAAAGGATCACCCTCCATCCCCGCCGTGGTCAAGGCCAACAAGGCTCTGCTCCAAGCCGATGCCATCGTGATCCACGACGGCCCACGCCATGCGAGCGAGCGCCCGACTTTGATCTTTGGCAACCGAGGTGCAGCGCGTGTCACCCTCACTGTGTTCGGCCCGCGCGCACCGCTGCACAGCGGGCACTACGGCAATTATGTGCCCAACCCGGCGATGCGCCTGGCCGCGCTGCTGGCCTCTATGAAAGACGACGATGGCCGCGTCACCGTGGCCGGTTATTACGAGCGTATCCAGCTCTCTGAAGCTGAGAAAAACATCCTTGCCGCTACAGGTGACGATGAGACCGCGATCCGCAAGCGTGTGGGCATTGCGCGTGCAGAGCGTGTGGGTGCCACCTTGCAAGAATCCATCCAGTACCCATCCCTCAATGTGCGTGGCATGGCCGCAGCCTCTATTGGCGACAAGGCGTCCAACATCGTGCCGGACAAGGCCATTGCCGAGTTCGATCTGCGCACCACGCCCGAAGCGCCGCCCGAGTATTTGTTTGACCTGATTAAAGCCCACGTCAAGAAGCAGGGCTACACCCTGATCAAGGGCGCGCCTACCGATGCTGAGCGCGCCACGCACGACAAGCTCGCCATGCTCACCATGGCCTCAGGCGGCCGCGCCATGCGCACACCGCTGGATGCGCCGCTGGGCCAGTGGGCTTATGGCGTGCTCAAGCGCGAGGCGCAAGCGGGCGGCGAGCCAGTGCGCATCCGCATGATGGGCGGCAGCGTGCCGACCGATAGGTTGGTGGAAGTGCTCGAAGCGCCCTTTGTAATCTTGCCGCTGGTCAATGGTGACAACAACCAGCACACCTATGACGAAAATATGCGCATGGGCCACTACGTGGACGGCATTCGCACGATTCTGGGCTTGCTGCGCACGCCGCTGGGGCCTTAGCGAAACAAGGCCTCCACTGAGCCCGCGCCGTTTGAGCTGCGGGCTTTTTTTCGATGGTTGAAAATAATTTAAGCGTTTGATACATTAAATGTAATGTATGCTTCAAGCATGTTTTTAATCCTGATCCTCACACTGCCCACGCAACCCAACGCCATCCGGGTACGCGTGTGGCGCTCGCTCAAGGCACTGGGCTGTGGAGCCTTGCGCGACGGGGCCTACCTTTTGCCAGCCGCACAGGGTGCCTTGTTTGACCCCTTGGTTGACGAGGTTCAAGCGCACGGCGGCACGGCCAGCGTGCTTGACTTGTCACCGCGCACGCCAAGCCAGCGCGACGAGATGGTGGCACTGTTTGACCGCAGCGAAGCCTATGCACAGTGGCAGGCCAGCGTTGCACAACTGAAGTCCGAATTGGATTCACTCGGTGAGACAGAAGCCCGGCGACGCGGGCGCAGCGTGGCGGAGGCCTTGCAGAACTTGCTGCGCATTGACTACTACCCAGGGGCTGCGCCAGCGCAGGCGCAGGCCGCACTGGAGGCCTTGCGCCAGGCCTTGGATGCACGCTTCTCCCACGGTGAGCCGAGCGCAGTGGCAAACCATGGCATTGAGGGACTCGATGCCTGCAAGTTTCAGGGCAAGCGCTGGGCCACCCGTGCTCGGCCTTGGGCTGACCGCTTGGCGTGTGCTTGGTTGATTCGGCGCTTCATTGATCCTGCGGCGACTTTCTTGTGGCTAAAAGAACCTTCGACAGCCAAGCCCGCCCCGCGCGGGGCGCTGGGTTTTGACTATGACGGGGCGCGTTTCACCCATGTGGGGGTACGGGTCACCTTTGAGGTGCTGTTGGTCAGTTTTGGGCTGGACGACCAAGCACCACTTCAGCGCGTGGCCAAGGTGATTCGTTACTTGGACGCGGGTGGCATTCCTGCCCCTGAAGCCGCAGGCCTGGAGACGGTGCTGTCTGGGCTGCGCGCAATTCACCTCGACGATGACGCGTTGGTGAAGGCCGCATCCGCCGTCTTTGACGCCATGCACGCCGCGTCGCAAAGCGGCGAAGCCAGCCCGTCGTGAACCGCGCAATCTTTCACTCACCCCCCACTTGAAGGAGCTCGTCATCATGGATTGGATCTACCCCGTCATCACCGTCTTTGTCGGCTACCTGGTGCTAGGCATCACCGGTTTTGGCTCGGCCCTGGTCATCGTGCCTTTACTCGCTTGGCGTTGGCCGCTGCCCGAGGTGGTGGCCTTGACGCTATTGATGGATGTGCCAGCGTCAGCCTTGCTGGGTGGCTTGAACTTTAAGCAGGTCAATGTGGCCGAATTACGCCGCCTGCTGCCTGGGTTATTGGTGGGCATGGCCGCGGGGCTTTGGCTGGTCGGCACGCTTGATCCGCAATGGCCTTTGCTGCTGCTGGGCATCTTCATTGCCCTTGCTGGTTTGAACGCCCTGCGCACCAGCAAGGCTGCCCGTGCGCTCTGGTCACCGCACGGCGCCTACTTGGCTGGCGCGCTGGGGGGTGTGGTGCAAATGATGTTTGGCACGGCGGGACCTGTGGTGCTGGGCTGGTTGCAGCGCCGGGTGGACAGCGTTCATGTGCTGCGCGCCACCACGCCCGCCGTGATGATGATTGCCGCCAGTGGAGTGCTCCTGTTCATGGCCTGGGGCGGTCGCCTCTCCAACCCTGATCTGTGGCAACGCTGGCTCGTGTTGATCGGTGTTGCGTTGCTGGCAGTGA
>CANCAO010000150.1 GCA_947374105.1 Comamonadaceae bacterium
ACTGACACGCACAGTCCAGTCCAGCAAGCCGAGCTGGGCACGGGCACGCTCATCGTCTTGCGCGCTGAACTGGCAGTCAGCAACCAGGCTGGACGGGGTGGTCTTGGCATCGCCCGGCGTGCACACAAAAGACGCCGGGTCGCCCAGCGTCCAGCGGCCTTGCGCGCTACGCACCGGGCCGAAGTAGCTCAGACTGATGGGTGCGTTGAGGGCCGGGTTGGTTTGCTTAGAGGAATCCTTTAGCAGGTTGCGCCCCGTCTGAAGGTAGCCCTCACTCACACCCAGCAGCGGTAGCAGCGTGGGGAACATATCACGGTGACCCGCAGGCAGTGCCCGCTGCGGCCCGCAGCTCAACCCATCACTCCAGATGACAAACGGCACCTGGTTGACCAAATAGCGGCGCTCGGGCGTGGCGTAGGTGCCAAAGCTGCGCACATTGTGGTCACCCGTGGCAGCGATCACGGTGTTGGCCCGCAGCGGGCCAGAGCGCACCTCTTGCACCAGGCCGCCGAGCAAATCGGTGGCGTAGTGGTAGGAGTCCAGATTGGGCAGCAGGTCAACCGAGTTGCGCTCACCACCCCACTTCACCATATTGCGTTTTTGGCGCGGGTAGTCCTGCGGCAAGTCGTAGGGCGGGTGGTTGGTGGAAGTGAGCACAAAGACGAACAGGGGTTTGTCATTGCCCTTCTGCTTCAAACGCGTGGACAGGTACTTGAAGACATAGCTGTCCCACACGCCCCAGATACCGAGCTCGGCTTGCGGGTAGGCGGCCTTGAGGTCGTTGGCATCAATCACCTCGTCAAAGCCCTGGGTCTTGAGCACGCGGTCCAGATCACGCCAGCCCGAGCGGGCCGAGGTGACAAATAGCGTGTAGTAGCCCGCGCGCTGCATCACCAGCGGCACAGCCCAGGGAATGGGCTTCTTGCCATGCGGCCCCAGCGTCAAAGGCGTGATGGGGGTGGAAAACAAAATGGCTTCGAGCGAGGGGTGCGTGCCCGGTTGAGCTGAATCGAAGTTTGAGAAATGACAGGCCTGAGCCAGAGTGGGGGCGAGTCGGCCCAGCACCTCAAAGTCAGCGGCTTGGTAACGAAAGGGCTCGGCGCTCCAGGATTCCATCAGGAAGAACAGCAGGTTTTTCTTGGGCGTTACGACAGTTGAACCCGACTTTGAGACCCGTGACTCAGGTGCGCTGACGATCAGCGATGCGCGCAACGCCGCTTCATCCGCTACATCAATCCCCAGCACCTTCGCCGCATCCATCGGCGAGCCGAAATGCAGGCGCTTAAGCCCCAGCAAAGGGTCGGAGAGGTTCTGCGAATCGCGCCGACTGTCCCACGCGAACTTGAGCGCAATGACGCCATTGGGCACCATGTCGTTAAGAAACTGCGAGGTGGTGACCGAGACGTTTTGCTTGCCCAGTGCCATGGCGCGCAAAGTGCCTTTGGTGGTGAGCACCAGCAACAAGAACACGAGTAATACGCCCAGCAAAGTCACCCAAACAGGCCGGTTCTGGCGATTCAGGCGCTGGCTTAAGCGCCCATGGGCGGCGCGGTGCAGGCGCATTGCGACCCAGCTCAGCCCCGCCCAAACGAACAGCGTGCCCACCACGGGAAAGTCGCTCCAGATGGTTTGAACGATGGCCTTGGTATCGTCCTCAAAGAAGCCGAAGACGATAGGGTCGATGGGTGTTTTGTAAAAGCCGAAATAATGCAGATTGACCAGCGAGGCCAGCACGAAGAGAACAGCCACCGTGCCCACCAGCCTGCCGTGCCAACGCGCAGGCAAGAGGAGCAAGAGCGGGAAAAAGAGCAGCGCGGCCGCAGCGCAAACCTTCAAATCAAAACGAGCACCTTGCACCACCACCGTCCACAGGTCTGACCACGACGCCCGAAATTCGCCAGGCCAATGCCAGGCGATTTGCCCCACGCGCAGCACCGACAGCACCAGCGCCACGCACAGCACCATTAACCAGGCTTGCAACACGGCCGTGGACAGAGCGCCCAAGCTGTGCTGGCCGAATGCGCGCAGGGAGAATTTCATGGTCTTAACTGATTTGAGCAAGCGGCTTGTCTGTCAATACGTTTGGGTGACCGGCACCAAAGTCTGCTGCATCAGGGCGCACACCGTGGTCTTGCCCTGCGCATCCACATGCACCACCTCTGCCGTCGTGACGATGATGCGCTTGCCCGCTTTCACCACCTGCCCGGTGGCGCGCAGCTCACCACTGGAGAAGGCCACGAGGAAGTTGATTTTGTACTCCACCGTGGTGACCTCCATGCCCTCCGGGGCTTGTGTCAGGCCTGCATAGCCCGCCGCTATATCAGCTAACGCGCCCATGGCCCCGCCATGAAAGCCACCCTGCTGCTGGGTAACCCTGTCGGAGTAGGGCAAGACCAGCTCGCACAGGCCGGGCTCCACGCGCAACAGACGTGCACCCCAATGCTGCATCAAACCCTGACGGTCGAAGCTGGTTCGAATGCGGGTGAACAGTGCTGTATTCGACATTGTTTGATTTTCTCAAAGTTTTCGGTGTTCGAGCCCTAGGCCCAGAGCGGCACGGTATCGTCTTTGAGCTGGCCACGTAGCGTGGCGTAGTCCGGCACCACGCTGCGTACAGTGTCCCAAAAGCGCGGACTGTGATCCATCACCCGCAGGTGGCTAAGCTCATGCACCACCACGTAGTCGATCACGTTGAGTTTGAAGTGGATCAATCGCCAGTTCAATCGGATGCTGCCATCAATACGCGCACTGCCCCAGCGTGTGCCCGCGTTACTGAGCGAGAGCTTGCGCCATTGCACTTGCAGTTGCGGGGCGAAGTGGTTGAGTCGCTCGATGAACAGTTGCTTAGCTTGGCGCATGAGCCAGGCTTGCACCGCGTCCCGAATCTGTTCGGGTGTGGCATTCACCGGCAAGCCAATGCGCAAAACATCGGCCGTGCGCCCGCCCCCCACGGCCGTGAAGGCATGGCTCGGGTCCAGCAATACGGTGAGGGTGTCGCCAAGAAAGGGCAGCGTCACGCCGTCGCGCCAATCGATTCGGGCTGAAGTTTGACGCTGTTCGCGTTCGCGCATTTCGTCGAGCTTGCGCAGTACCCAAGTGGCTTTTTCTTGCAAGGCGGCCTCCACCTCACGCAGCGGCACCCATTTGGGGGCACTGACCACCAAGCCATCGGGCCCGACTTGAAAACCGATTGTGCGGCGCTGGCCGCGTTTGAACTCATAACCAACCAGTGCATCGCACAAACGCGACTCCCGATTGGCGCGTGGGTGACGAAAGCGTACGGGTGTCATCACGCTACCCAGTGACACACTGGTGCTCACTGGATTAGCTATTGATTTAGGAGCTGCTTGTGCATACAAATCAATGGCTTCAGACTTATTTGATTCTGAAATCTTAGGCAAATCAGTCTTCTGCACGGGTGCTGAGATCAACACCCGTGGTTCGGGCTCAAAAAAGTCAAGCGCCATCTGGTAGAGGCTGCGCATGGGTATGGCGTCAGGGGTACGCGTCGGGGTCGAGTCGTCGCATCTCGGCTTCGATCCAAGTTTCCACTTCGCGCATCAGCTCAGCGGGTTCTCGGCCCGCGCTGGGGATAGGCTTACCGATGGACACGTCCACGATACCGGGCATCTTGATAAACGCTTTGCGCGGCCAGCACTTGGCCGAGGTCACGGCAATGGGGATCACCGGCGCGCCGGTTTCAATGGCTAATCGGGTTCCGCCTGTTTTGTAGATGCCTTTTTGGCCGCGAGGAATGCGTGTGCCTTCGGGGAACATGATGACCCAAACGCCGCGCGCCAACAGCCTGCGCCCTTGCACCACCACTTTAGAAAAGGCTTGTGTTCCCTGGCTGCGGTCAATGTGAATCATGTCCGTTCGCCCCATGGCCCAACCGAAAAAAGGAATATAGAGCAACTCTTTTTTAAACACATAAGCCAGCGGGTGCGGCATGAGTGTGGGCATGAGCAGTGTCTCGAACGTGGATTGATGTTTGACCAGCAAAATCGCCGCGCTGGTTTCACCATTGGGCAAGTTTTCCATGCCGCTCACCCGGGTTCGAATGCCCAAAATGTAGCGTGCCCCCCCAACGACGACACCCAGCCAGTGAGCAGCAATCCAGTACACCGGGTTGCCTTTGACAAATACCGACGTCAACAAGAGTGCAATCGCCCACGGTACGACGGTGATGCAAATCCACAGCATGTGCAAGACAGAACGAAGCAGTGCCATGCGGGTCAATTCCTTGAAGAAGAGAGTGCCACGTCGCGACTCAGCAAAGCCTCAACGCAGGCGAGCAAGTTGTCATGCGTCTGGGTGTCTACGGGGAATGCATCGCTCAAGGGCCGCCCCCGCAAGGTCGCGCCTTTGCCGGTCAGCACCAGATGCGGCTCGCAGCCCAGCGCCGCTCCGGCCACCAGATCACGCGCCGAATCGCCCACGGTAGGCACGCCTTTGAGATCAATGCCGTAGCGCTCACCAATTTGAGTAAACAGGCCAGAGGCGGGCTTGCGGCAATGGCAGGCTTGGTCAGGTGCATGCGGGCAATAAAAAATGGCATCGACACGCCCACCGACAGCGGCCAACAGTTTGTGCAACTTGCTGTGCATGGCATTGAGTGCCCCCACATCAAACAGGCCACGCCCCAGACCCGACTGATTGGACGCCACCACCACATGCCAACCTGCGTGGGTCAGGCGAGCAATGGCCTCCAACGCACCGGGCAGTGGCTTCCACTCGTCAGCAGACTTGATGAAGTCCATACTATCTTCATTGATAGTGCCGTCGCGGTCGAGGATGACCAGCTTCATGCTCAGACCACCAAACGGGAAAGGTCGGCCACGCGGTTCATGGCCACATGCAGGCTCTTGAGCAGGCCTTGGCGGTTCAAGCGCAAGTCGAGTTCTTCGGCATTGACCATCACGCCATCAAAGAAAGCATCCACGGGTGTGCGAAGGGCCGCCAGGGCTTGGAGTGAGGCGGTGTAGTCTCCGGCGTCGAACAGGGCATTCGCTTGGGGTGTGATGGCTTGCATGGCCGCGTACAAGACTTGTTCGGCGGGTTCCTGGAGCAGCACCTCGCTGACGTGGGCGTCCACGTCGTCCGCTTTTTTCAGAATGTTGCCAATGCGCTTGTTCGCGGCGGCCAGGGCAGCGGCTTCGGGCAGGGCGGCGAAGGCACGTACGGCGGCCAGTCGAATGCGAACTTCGCTCCAGTCTTGCAAAGTCGGCACCAATAAAACTG
>CANCAO010000151.1 GCA_947374105.1 Comamonadaceae bacterium
ACCCTGGGTGGCGCCGGTGTACCGGGCGATGCCTCAGGTGGCCGAGGTCATTGAGTTTCCCTTCGCGCACGGTGGCTTGCAGTTCAAGGCGCGGCGCAGTTTGGCGCGACACATTGAGGGGCGCTTTGAAACCGCCTACGTGCTGCCCAACTCTTTAAAAAGTGCCTTGTTGCCCTTGTTGGCCCGCATCCCCAAGCGTGTGGGCTATCTGGGCGAAGCGCGCCTGGGCCTGCTCACCCATCGCCTGAAAAACCCGCCCAAAGCCAAACGCCCGCCGATGGTGGCGTTTTACTCGGCGCTGAGTGGCGACACCGATGTGGCGGGGGATCGGCCCCACTTGGTGATGGATGCAACGCAGGTCACCACCACGCTGGCCCAGCTTGGGCTGCAACGCGGTGGTTACCACGTCTTCGTGCCCGGTGCGGAGTACGGCCCGGCCAAACGCTGGCCTGTTAGCCACTTTGCTGAACTGGCCCAGCGCCTGACGCTGCCGGTGGTTTTGCTGGGCTCGGGCAAAGAGGCCGAGCTGTGCGAAGCCATTGCGGCACAGGCCAATGCGCAGGCAGGCGCCGAGCACCGCAGCCAAAGTCTGGCAGGCCGCACGTCACTGATGGATGCCTTCGCCGTCATCGCAGGTGCCCAAAAGGTGGTCAGCAACGACACGGGGCTGATGCATGTGGCCGCGGCCCTAGGAGTGCCGCAGGTGGCAATTTTTGGCTCCAGCAGCCCGTTACACACCCCCCCGTTGAGTAACGCAGCCCAGGTGCTGTGGCTCAAGAACGATCCCAACTACCTGCCCCCGCTGGACTGCGCGCCCTGCTTTGAGCGGGAGTGTCCGCTTGGCCACATGCGCTGCTTGAATGACCTGAGTGTTGATCAGGTGCTACACGTTTTATAGGTAGGTATTCTGAAGTCAGAATTGATGTAAAACAAGGTAAATAGACTTTGAATTACAAATGCGAATCATTCTCGTTTATAATTACGAGATGCATACCAATTTCAAAACCAAGCCACGGCGTCAAACGCAAATCGTCATAGCTTTGAGCATGGTTTGGGGCCTCACACCAGTCAGCAGCCCAGCGCAAATCACACGTCCAGTGAACTCCGTGGTCGTTTCCCCCAGCACCTTGGACGAAATGATTATCAGTGGGGCCAAAAATAATGGCCTCCAAAGCAAAGATCTGTCTTTGACGCGGCTGCCTGTCGAGCTGCGAGACATACCCCAATCAGTGATCGTGATTGATCGCGCCGTGATGGACTCCCAGGGGGCTACGTCGATGGCGTCAGCTTTACGAAATGTGCCAGGTTTGACGATAGGCGCGGCGGAAGGTGGACAGATCGGAACAAACATCAATTTGAATGGGTTTTCTGCGCGAACTGACGTTTACCTGGATGGTGCACGAGATCGTGGGCAGTACTACCGAGACACTTTTGCGCTCGATGCGATTGAGGTTTTGATGGGACCATCGTCCATGCTGTTTGGGCGAGGCTCAACCGGGGGCATCATCAACCAAGTCACCAAGAAGCCCAGTCTCAAGCCTGCCGATGAAGTGCAGGTAAGCGTTAACAGCACTGGGATGGTTCGCACTCTGCTCGATCACAATCAGCCGCTTTCTGAAAAATCAGCGTTTCGCATCGCCATGATGGCGCAGGAAGGCAATGGCAGCGACCGTGATCAAACCAAGCTGAAAGACTATGGAATCGCCCCCTCTTTGAAACTCGGCATCGGAGAGCCCACCACCATCACCTTGTCAGCGCTGCTGCAACACAACAACGATCAGGTCGATTACGGCCTTCCGAATTTGAACGGTAGCCCCGCCGCAGTGGGTCGAAACACGGCCTATGGATTTAACGATGACCGTACGATTTCGGACATCGCCTCCCTCAGCGCGGTGTTGGAGCACAAATTGTCCAGCACCAGCCACCTGCGCAACCAGACCCAATTGAACAGCGTGACCACCGACGCACGGGAAACCGCTGCGCAAGGCCTGGGTACCCTCGGCCTCGGTGGGTTCTCCCCCCTGTCTGTTGGCACCACCGCCAATCCCGTGGCGGCCAGCTCGGTTTTGCCGTTGAGCCAGCTTTGGGTGCGCCAGCAAAGCCATGACCGGGTCATCCGTGATGACTCGATTTTCAACGTCACCGAATTCAGCGGCGAAGTTAAATCGGATTCGGTTCAGCACACCTGGCTGGCCGGATTCGAATTGGGACAGGACAATTACAACAACCAAAACTATTACCGTAACGGTAGTTGCAACGGGATTGACCTCAACCCTGTGGGCGGCACGTCGGGTTACACCGCGTGCACGCCTTTGCTCAGTTCTGGCAGCGGCAATACGCCGACAACCGCACCCAGCATTGCGGGGAATTTGGCGACGGGCAAGTCGAGCACCGTCGCGGCCTTTGCCAATGACACAGTAGATCTCGGCCCTGATTTCAAGCTGGTGGCGGGGTTGCGGGTGGACCAATTTGTGGCCAGCATCAGCAACTCGCTGCCCACAGCCACCACGCCCGCCGCCGCCAGTCAAACGGTGAATTTCACTAGCGTACGGGCCGGGGGCATTTGGCAGCCAACGCCAGCGCAGTCGTATTACCTGTCTTACAGCACCTCGTTCAATCCCTCGCTGGAGCAACTGGTCAACACCACGGGCGGCAGCGACCCCTTGCCGCCTCAACAAAACCTGGCTTATGAAGCAGGGGCTAAGTGGGAGCAAAACGGCGGCAAACTCTCACTCACTGCGGCCGTTTTTCAGATCACCCAAACCAACGCACGATCGCAGGATGCGGTCGGGGTCTACACCGCCACGGGCACAGTGCGCGTGAACGGCATGCGCGCGGGGGTGGCGGGTCGTGTCAGCGACAAGTTGCAAGTCTTTGGTGGCTACACCCACCTGGACGCGACGATCATTGACGGTATTGCGCCGGGCACCCAAGGACAAACACCGGCAAACACCCCCAAAGACTCGGCTAGTCTGTGGGGCAGCTATGCCTTTATCCCGAACTGGGAGCTGGGCGGTGGTGCCACCTACAGTTCGGAGCGTTTTGCCAACAACACCAACCTGGTGTCAGTTCCGTCCTACATCCGCTGGGATGCTGTACTCGCCTACCACCAGCCCAAGTACGATCTGCGACTGAACTTCTTTAATCTCTTCAACGCGTCTTATTACGATGCGCTGATTCCCTCGGATGGTGGGCGCGCCGTGCCAGGTCTGGGCCGCTCAGCCGCTGTGACAGTGAGTTACAGGTTCTGATATGTTGGTCTGTATCCCCCAGGTTTTGAACCCTAAACAGGTGGCGCATCTGCGTGCCTTGCTGGACGCTGCCGGGGCGGCTTGGGTGGATGGCCGGGTGACGGCGGGCTACCAGGGCGCGCCCGTCAAGCTGAACCAGCAGATGGACGAGCAATCGTCGGTGGCGCGTGAGTGTCAGGCCGTGGTGGTCGCAGCCCTGGAGCGCAATGCCCTGTTCATCAGCGCGGCCTTACCCAATGTGCTGTACCCGCCGATGTTCAACCGCTACGCGCAGGGCATGGGCTTTGGTTTGCATGTCGATGGCAGCGTGCGTATCAACCCGCGCAATGGCACCAAGTTACGCACCGATGTGTCGGCCACCTTGTTTCTCTCGGAGCCCGACAGCTACGAAGGCGGCGAGTTGCAGATCGAGGACAGCTACGGCATGCACAGCGTCAAGCTGGCTGCGGGCGATATGGTGCTCTACCCGGCCAGCAGTTTGCACCAAGTAACGCCTGTCACCCAGGGCGTGCGCTTGGCCTGCTTTACCTGGGTACAAAGCCTCGTCAGCGATGACGCTGAACGCAGCCTGCTGTTTGATCTGGACAATTCGATCCAGCGCTTGAACCGGAGTGACGCCGATGAAGTGGCGCGTCGCACGCTGGTGGGCGTCTATCACAACCTGTTGCGCCAGTGGAGCAAGCCCTGATGAATCTGATGAACTCACCCTCTGCCATCCGCTGGCTGCGGAAAATGCATGGTTGGATTGGTTTATGGGGAGCGGCACTGGGCTTGATTTTTGGCTTCAGTGGCATCTGGCTCAATCATCGGGCGGTACTCAAGCTTCCACCGGTATTACAGGAGCGCAGTCATGCACAGTTGGCACTACCCGATATTGCACCGGCGAGTGCAAAAGACATGGCGCAATGGCTGCAAGGCGCATTGCAGTTGAAGTCTGAGGCCAATTCGGTTCGCGTTGAATCGGCCCGCCCGGTCGGTTGGACGGAACAGGCGCTGATGCAGCCGGAGCGCTGGGTTATTAATTTTGGTGGCCCCAATGAGGTCATCCAAGCCGAATACTGGAGGGGTAATCGTTCCGTGAGCGTCTCGACTACCGCTAATGGCCTTGTGGCCACCCTGACCAATCTACATAAGGGCGTAGGCATGCCGATAGCATGGATTCTGCTGATTGACACATTCGCTGGGAGTGTGATGTTTTTATCGCTGTCCGGCGTTCTTCTTTGGGTGCAAACGAATCGTCGCCATGCCATAGGGGCCAGCATCGCGACCACATCACTGGTGCTCATGCTGGGCTTGGTAGCAATGCGAATTCGATAATCAATTGACAATATAAATGAGAATGGTTATTATTTGCAGACACAATCTTTCATTGAAATGCCATGTTTGAAACTCTGCTCATCACCTTTCGCGAAGGCCTGGAGGCCTTTTTGATGGTGGCCATTGCCACGCTGTACTTGCGAAAAACGGGACGACATCGGTTGATCGGCGGCGTACGGGCGGGCTTGGCGGTCTCGGTGGCAGGTTCTGTGGCTCTCGGTGTCGCATTGGCGGGCGTGGGGGCTACGTCGCCTAAATGGGAAGGCATTCTGGCCTTGCTGGCAGCAGCAGCAGTGGTCTGGTGCGTGACGCACATGCTGAAGATGGGCCGACACATGGGCGGTGAGATCTCATCCGAATTGGGTAAAGTGTCGGTGCTCGAAGGCGCTAAAGCCTGGTGGGCCGTGTTTGGCTTTACTCTGTTCATGGTGGGTCGTGAAGGCATCGAAACAGCTGCCATGCTGGCTTCACTGGCGGGCAATGCCGAGTTGCGTCACATGACGGTGGGCGGGCTGCTCGGTTTGACGCTGGCAGGGACTGTCGCTTGGCTCTGGGTGCGTTTTGGTCGGCAGGTTACTCTGACCCGCTTCTTTAACGTGACAGCCGTCTTTATGCTTGTGTTTGCGGCCATGCTGGTCTTAAAAGCTTTTCATGAA
>CANCAO010000152.1 GCA_947374105.1 Comamonadaceae bacterium
TCTAAGTGACTAGGGTTTTCGCGAGTGTTGAAGGTCCATCACAGCTTAGTGAAGTTGGTCCCTCACCAGCCTTGAACATCAAGCACCTACAATTTCAGTCACTTACAACCAACCCGTTGAGCGTCCACTATGAGCAATGCACTCAAAGATATATTGATCAATCATGTCAAAACCAAATTGGCACGTGGCGAGGTCGTTGCGTCCATGACGGTGCGCCTGGTGCGCGGCGTGGAGATCGCGCGCATCGCCAAGACGGCCGGCTTTGACACGCTTTACGTCGATATGGAGCACTGCAGCTTCTCCATTGACACAACCGGTCAGATCTGCATGGCCGCGTTGGAGGCGGGCATCACCCCATTGGTGCGCGTACCGGCCAACACGCCGGATTACATCTCGCGCGTGCTTGATGCCGGTGCCATGGGCGTGATCGCACCCCACGTGCGTTCCGCCGACGAGGCTCGTGCCGTGGTGCGCGCCGCCAAATTCCCGCCGCTGGGCGACCGATCCGCCAACGCAGGTTTGCCGCACTTGCAGTACCGCAGCTTCCCAGCAAGCGAGGCCAACCCGGCGCTCAACGAAGCCACGCTGGTCTGCGTGATGATGGAAGCCGTGGACGCGCTGGAGCACGTCGAAGAAATTGCTGCCGTCGAAGGCGTGGACATGATGCTCATCGGCACCAACGACCTCACCGCTGAATGGGGCATCCCCGGTGACTACGACGACCCACGCGTGGCTGCGGCTTATGAGCGCACCATCGCCGCGTGTCGCAAGCATGGCAAGCACGTCGGCATCGGCGGCTTGTCCACACGGCCCGATCTGGTCGAGCGTTTTGTGCGCATGGGCGCACTCTATGTTTCTACTGGCACGGACATCGGCTTTCTGGTGGCGGCCTGCACGGCCAAGGCCAAAGCGGTGCAGGCCATCAAGGTCTGAGCAGGTTTGGGCTTCAATCCGGCGTGATATTGCCCTGCCGGATGATTCGAGCCCATTTGCTGGTTTCGGATTGAATAAACGCCCCAAAGGCTTCAGGCGTTCCGCCCACCGGGTCGGTGCCCTGAGCGATCAGCTTCTCTCGCACTTCGGGCAAGGCCAACACCTTGGTGATCTCCGTGTTCAAGCGGGCGATCACCTCACGCGGCGTGCCTGCGGGCAAGACCAGGCCAAACCAGTTCACCACCTCAAAGCCGGGCAGGGTCTCTGCCACGGTGGGCACACTTGGCAAAAACGCGGGGCGTTTCAGGCCGGTGGTGGCCAGGGCGCGCAAGCGTCCGGTCTTGAGGTGTTGCAAACCTATTGCGGCGGACTCAAACGTGAACTGCACTTGCCCGCCCATCACGTCGTTGATGCTGGGTGCGCTGCCTTTGTAGGCGATATGCGTCATCTTCACCCCCACCGCACTGCTGAACAGTTCGCCCGCCAGATGCGGCAAGCCCCCTTTGCCGCTGGATGAGTAGTTCAACTTGTCCGGGTTGGCTTTGCCATAGGCCACCAGCTCGGCCACCGAGTTCACGGGCAGGCTGGGGTTGGTATACAAAACAAAAGAGACCGAGGTCAACAGCATCAAAGGCGTGAACTGCTTGTCGATGCTGAGCTGCGGATTGGGGTAGAGCGAGGGGTTGATGCTCAGGTTGCCCAGCGTGCCCAGAAACATCGTGTGCCCATCGGGGGCGGCCTTGGCCACCGCGTCCAGGCCCAGTGCGCCGTTGGCGCCGGGGCGGTTGTCCACCACCACAGGCTGGCCTAAAGCTTCGGAGAGCTTGGGCGCGATGATGCGGCCCACCAAGTCAATCGCGCCGCCGGCCGGAAAGCCGATAACAATGCGCACCGGCTTGGTCGGAAAGGCTTGCGCGAAGGCCGTTGCGCTGACACTGGCGAGCAGCAAAGCGGATGCCACCTTGTGAAGAAAACTCATTATTTGCTCCTCTAAAATGAATTCTCAAAGATTAAACCCCAAACCCATGACCCACCCCTGGCATGTCGCGCTCATGGTGCCCATCAACAACACCACGATGGAGGGCGAGCTGCGCGCGGGGCTGCCGAGCGGCACGCGTGTCACGACCTTGAAAATCCCACGCGGTCAGGGCCTGCTCACACAAGAGACCATTCCCGCGTACAAAAAACAGGCACTTGAACTCGCGGCCACTCTGGCGGGCCAGCCCATCGACATGCTGGCTTATGGCTGCACGGCAGCCAGTTTTCTTGCAGGGCCGGTGGGAGACGCCGAGTTAGCGCGTGAACTCGCGCAGGTGGTGGGCAAGCCGGTCATCACCACCGCGCGGGCCATGGTGCTGGCCTTGCAGGCGGTGCGGGTTAACAGAATAGCGCTGGTCACGCCCTACCAAGATTTGGTGAACGACCAACTCAAATTGTTTTTGACTGAGAGCGGGGTGGACGTCGCCGCTTTCAACAGCCTGTACGCCGCCAATGTGGATGAATTGGGCAAAATCACCTCCGATGAAGTTGCACGCATGGCCCGGGCCACCATACATGAGGGCTGCGACGCGCTGTTCATCGCCTGCTCACAACTGCCTACCTTTGACATTCTGGGTGAGTTGGGCGCTGAATTTTCACGTCCTGTGCTGTCGTCCATTCAAGCCACGGCATGGCGAGTAAGACAGGTACTCACACCTCTCAACCCGTCCGTCATTCCCGCGCAGGCGGGAAGCCTGTGAACTCACTTACCCCGCTTGCGAAAGAAACAGTTATGTCACTTGCATCCATTCGAATGGTCTTGCTGGGCCTCACCTCTGCCCTCGCGTTAACCGCACAGGCGCAAGCACCCTGGCCCAACAAAGCGGTGCGCATCATCGTGCCCTTTGCCGCAGGCTCCTTTACCGACACTGCCGCGCGCGCCATCGCGCAAGAGTTGTCCAGCGAGCTGGGCCAACCCTTTGTCGTCGAGTCGCGTGGCGGCGCGGGTAGCACCCTTGGCACGGACATCGTGGCCAAGGCCGCGCCCGATGGCTACACCTTGCTGGTCACCGACAACTCCTTCGCCATCTCCGCAGCGTTGTACGACAAGCTGCCCTATGACCCGGTCAAAGATATCGTCAAAGTCAGCACCGTGGCCGAGTCACCGGCAGTGCTCATGGTGCGTCAGGAGCTGCCCGCCAAGAACTTGAAAGAGCTGGTGGACTTTGCTATTCCGCAGCCCAAAAAGTTGACCTACGGCTCCGGCGGTCAGGGCTCATCGGCCCACCTCGGTATGGAGTTGTTTTACTCAGGTGCGCAGGTCGAGGCGACGCATGTGCCCTACAAAGGCATTGCGGCGGCCTTTATAGATTTGATTGCAGGCCATATCGACACGGTGATTGCCAGCGCTGGCTCATCTGCCGGGCATATTCGCGGCGGCAAGGTGCGCGGTTTGGCCGTGACGGGCAAGGCGCGCCACCCCTTATTGCCCGCCGTGCCCACCTTTGCCGAAGCCGGTTTCCCCGACTTCACCATGAGCTACTGGTTTGGTGTGATGGCTCCGGCCGGTGTCCCTGCGCCGGTGCTCAGCCGTTTGCAGCAAGGCGTGGCACGGGCTGTGCAGCAGCCCAAGGTCATCGACGCCTTCACCGCCGCAGGTGCACGCGCCGTGGCCAGCACGCCCGCAGAGTTTGCCAAGCGAGTAGACGATGAAACACGCGTCTGGAAGGGTGTTATCACCCGTGCTGGCGTCAAGCCTGAGTAAATTTAATCAAGGAAATCACAGTGTCCCTCGCTCACGAAGCCCCGCCCGCCTTCACGTCCCCGCCCCTGGCCTGCGACGCCCACTTTCATGTGTTCGGCCCTGAGGGCGCTTACCCCTACGAAGCCAACCTGCGCTACAAGCCGCCGCACGCGCCACTCAGCGAGTATCTGGAGTTGGCCAAGTTGCTGGGCTTCGAGCGTTTCGTGTTCGTGCAACCCTCGGCCTATGGCCGCGACAACACCTGCATGCTGGACGCCATGCGCGAGATCGGCCCGGCGCGCTGCCGGGGCATCGTCGATGTGCACGAAGACATTGCCGACGCCGAGCTGGAAAAATTGAACGCCATCGGCGTACGCGGTGTGCGCATCAACGTCTCGCCCATTCACCCGCGCGATGACAACTTGCGCCAAACCATGCTGGCCCGCATCCACAAGCTGGACGCCCGCTGCGCTGAACTCGGCTGGCACCTGGACTTCCTCTTGCCCGGTTGGTTGACCCATCAAATGATGCCCACCTTCGCCGCGCTCAAGGTCGATTACAGCCTGGCCCACATGGGCATGTTCTTGGCTGCGCAAGGGCCGCAACAAGAAGGATTTCAAGCGCTGTTGAATTTGCTGCGCCACGGCAACGGGCGCTGCTGGGTCAAATTCACCGGCACCTACCGCATGGGCACGGCCCCCACGTTTGCCGATGTCACGCCGATGGCACAAGCCCTGATCGCCGCCGCGCCGGACCGCCTGATCTGGGGCAGCGACTACCCGCACCTCTCGTTCGCTGACAAGGTGGGCTCGGTGCAGCTCTTCAATCTGCTGGCCGACTGGGCGCCCGATCAGGCGACGCGGCAAAAAATCTTGGCCGATAACCCGGCCGCCCTTTTTGGTTTTTGATTTGATTTCTTTGCACTGGATGACTTCATGAGACTCGCTACCTTTTCAACCCCCTCCCAACTCGGCCGCGCCCTCGTTGGTGCGCAATGCGGTGATCGCCTGCTCGACTTGGCCCAAGCGGCGGCGCTGCTGGAGCCCAGCGCTCCGGCTTTCCCCGCGACCATGAAGACACTGCTGGAGCAAGGCGCTGCGGGATTGGCGCGCGCCAAAGGCCTGTTGCAAGCCGCACAAGCCAACCCCGCCGCCCTGGCGCAGTGCAGCCACGCTATCAGCGACAGCCACTTCTTGCCGCCCATTCAAGACGCCAACAAATTCCTCTGCGTCGGCAAAAACTACCGCGCCCATCTGGAAGAACTCAAGCGCACCGACCTCATCAAAGAAATGCCGGGTGAGCCTACCGGCTTCATCAAGCTCAACGCCTGTCTGACGGGCCACGATACGGCGGTAGAGCGCCCACCCACTGTGAGCCATCTGGACTACGAGCCCGAGCTGGTCTTCGTCATTGGCAAGGCCGCCTACCAAGTGACGGCAGAAAACGCCTGGGAGCACGTCGCCGGCATCACCATCCTGAACGATTTGACCTGCCGCGACACGCAAAAGCGCGAAGTCGCCTCCGGCTCACGCTTCTGGACTGCCAAAAACGCCCCCGGCTT
>CANCAO010000153.1 GCA_947374105.1 Comamonadaceae bacterium
CTCAAGTAGATTGGCCGTCATTGGGTTGGCGAGGCAACCAGCCGCCCCAAGCAGCGCATAGCACCCCCAAGAATAGGTGGGCGTGGAGCGCAGTGGGACGTGAATGCCATGGTTTAACGCGAATAAACGATCATGCCAGGGAAGAAGAATGCAATCTCCACAGCGGCAGTTTCAGCAGCGTCAGAGCCGTGCACTGCATTGGCATCGATGCTGTCAGCAAAATCAGCACGAATAGTGCCTGGAGCGGCCTTCTTGGGGTCTGTTGCACCCATCAGATCACGATTCTTCAAAATGGCGCCTTCACCTTCGAGAGCCTGGATCATCACCGGACCAGAGATCATGAACTCAACCAGATCCTTGAAAAAAGGACGTTCTTTGTGAACAGCGTAGAAAGCCTCGGCTTCACGACGCGAGAGATAAGCCAACTTGGCGGCCACCACCTTCAGCCCAGCCGCTTCAAAGCGCGCATAGATTTGACCAATAACATTTTTAGCAACGGCATCAGGCTTGATGATAGAAAGGGTACGTTCGATTGACATTTAAATTTCCTGAGTTATTGAATTTCGGTTTCCACCCATGGCACCTTAAGGACAATGGGCAAAGCCTATTATTTTAACCTAACGACCTCGCCCATTACGTCGTGAGTTGCCCGTTGGCGAGCCGCCAGCGCGGTTTTGCGCCTGGCGCTGGCGCGTAAAACTATCAGCACCAATGTAGCCAAATGAGGTCTTCATCGGATCTGGCTGGGCGTCAGAGGCTTGTCGATTCCCGCCTTCTTTGCGAGATGCCCCCGGTACCCCACGGTCATTGCGGCCTGGGGGCTGGTTGCGCGCACCCGTACCGGAGCGGCGAGGGCCCTCACCCCGTGGGCCGCCGTTGCGCGGGCGATTCCCTGCGCCTGGTTTGGTTGGGCCACCCCGCCCGCTACCCTCGCGTGCACGCTCCATGCCTTCGCCATGCTCTTGCTCCCCTTGCTTGGCAACGGCCTGAGCCAAAGACCGGATATCGACCTCATCAAGCTCCATCCAGGCACTGCGCTTCAGGCCACGCGGCAAAACCATGGCACCGTAGCGAATGCGGATCAGGCGACTGACCGCATGCCCGACCGCCTCCATCATTCGACGAACCTCACGATTGCGACCCTCTGAAATCGTCACGCGGTACCAGCAGTTGGAGCCCTCACCACCGCCGTCTTCGATAGATCCGAATTGCGCCATGCCATCGTCGAGCTTGACGCCGTCCAGCAAACGCTGCTTTTCTTCCTTGTTTAAGGCACCGAGAACACGTACCGCATATTCACGCTCCAGGCCAAAACGGGGATGCATAAGTTTATTGGCCAATTCACCAGAATTGGTAAACAACAAAAGACCTTCCGTATTCAAATCCAGGCGCCCCACGGATTGCCATTTGCCTTGCGTGAGTTTGGGCAACTTGCGAAACACCGTAGGACGGTTTTGCGGATCATCATGCGTCACCACTTCGCCCGCAGGCTTATGGTAAGCAATAACTCGGGCTGGTGGTGGATCAATGCGGAAGCGAATAGGCTTACCATTCACTTTGATTTGATCGCCAAACTGAATACGTTGCCCTATGTGGGCCGGCTCATTGTTGACGGAGATTCGCCCCTCCATAATGAGCTGCTCCATTTCCAATCGCGACCCCATACCGGCCTGAGCCAACAACTTGTGAAGTTTGGGCGTTTCGATCTGTGGTGCCAAAATCCGTTTAGTCGGCAGTGCGATATCCGTGGCATTTTCATCGGCATCAAACACACCAGACACCACGTCAACAAATAGGTGATTGGCTTGGGATTGCATACCCCCGTCTTGCTGGTGCACATTGGCGCCGCTAGGGATTTCAGTTTGCGAAGCCGCATCGACGAGTTGATTAGGGTCAGTCATGGTTGATTTCCACTCAAAACAAAAGGTTCATCATTGGTTTGGTCCGAGACTTGTGTCTGAACCAAACTCGTTAGGCGCTCATCGTTTGTTCTGCCCTGCGACGTCTCATTGAGGACCTCCAACAATCCAAACTGAGGCGATGATGCATCCATCAGAGGCAGTTGATCTAGGGACTCTAGTCCTAGATCGTCTAAAAAATGTTTGGTTGTTGCATACAGTGCGGGGCGTCCCGCCGCCTCACGGTGACCAATGATCTCAACCCAGCCCCGATCCTCCAACTGTTTAAGGAGGAGCGAGTTGATCGTGACCCCTCGAATATCTTCCATATCGCCCCGCGTCACAGGTGGTCGATACGCACTGATGGCCAAGGTTTCAAGCGTGGCCCTTGTATAACGGGGTGGCTTTTCCGGATGTAGTCGATCCAGATATTCACGCATATCCGGGCGGCTTTGAAATCTCCATCCCGTTGCTACAGCGACAAGCTCAACGCCACGCGGCGTCCAATCTTGCTGTAGTTCCGCGAGGAGAGTCTTGATCGTATCCAAACCCAGAACGTCATTAAACAAGGCACGAATATCCCTCAATTGCAGTGCCTGCTGAGAGCAAATCAAGGCCGTTTCTAGTACGCGCTTGGCATCCGCCGTATTTATGGTCATGCGAGTCCGAGAAAGCGCATCACACAGATGCAAAATCAAAGTGGGTCAATACGAAGTGTGGTCCATGGACCAGTGTCATCACTTCTTGGGGGCGTTCCGAGGTGAAACCGGTGCCACTAGGGGAACATTACATATCCCATTTCGATTCATTGTAGCCCAGCCCCCAGTTATCAAGCGCCAGTCTCAAATCACCTGGTAAAGGGGCGTTAAACACCATTGCTTCGCCACTCACGGGGTGCTTGAATGCAAGCCGGTAAGCGTGCAGGGCTTGTCTCGACATTCCGGCAGCAGTGCTTCCCCCGTAAACATCATCGGCCACTAGGGGGTGGCCCATATGCGCCGCATGAACCCGAATCTGGTGGGTTCGCCCTGTGAACAAAGTGCAACGTAGCCAGCAGCCCTTTTCAGCGCTCTGAAGCAACTCAAATCGGGTTTTGGCCGTTTTACCGTTTTGATGCTCTAAATTGACAATCGCCATTCGCAATCGATTTCTCGGATCTCGGCCAATGGCTTCTTCGATCTCAAGCACGTTGGAGCCCACCCAAGGCCGATGAACCAGAGCGACATACTGGCGACTCACCTCACGTTGAGCGATCAAGTGCACCAAGGCATCCATCACCGGTCGGGTTCTTGCGATCACCATCAAACCACTGGTGTCCTTGTCCAACCGATGCACGATCCCGGCGCGGGGAAGTGCGGCAGCTTTCGCGTCATTGGCCAACAGGCCATTGAGGAGAGTGCCACTCCAGTTGCCGGGCGCAGGATGCACCACCAGACCCGCAGGTTTGTTGATAACCCGCAAATACTCATCCACAAACACCGTCTCCAACTCCATCGGCTCGGGCTTGAAAGCCTGACTTTGCGGTGTAGGACGCAATTCAATGACACCATGATCCCCGGCCTTGACCTTCATGGATGGCTTTGTGAGCGGGCGCTGGCTCTGAACCACTGCACCGGTCTCAATCAACTGCTGTAGGTAGTTCCTGGAAAATTCGGGAACAAGTTCGGCCAACGCCCGGTCTAGACGTGAACCATGCAGCGCTTCGCTAACGACCCAGTTGCGCCATTCAATTTCAGCAGAGGCATCTGCGCTGTCCTCACCCTCTTCCTCAATGGAAGGGGTCGATATAATTAAACCGGAATCTTTCAAGAAAGCTGCCCTCATGTTTCGAACCCAATTATCGTTTGTCTGCACTCTGTCTTTGGCAGGCTCGGTGCTGCTGAGCGGATGCTCGGCGCCACCTGTGATCGACAAAACGGCAGGAATGAGTCCTAAAGATATCTACGCAGAAGCCCAAGAGGTGATCAGTGCTGGGGCCTATGACAAAGGCATAGCTTTACTAGAAAAACTGGAGGGCCGCGCGGCCGGTACACCACTGGCTCAACAAGCTCAAATTGACAAAGCCTACGCCCACTACAAAGCCCAGGAACCAGCCCAGGGTCTGGCCACACTTGACCGCTTCATCAAACTCAACCCCGCCAGTCCGGTACTGGACTACGCCTTCTACCTGAAGGGCATCATCAATTTCAACGAAGACCTGGGAATGTTTTCTGCCATCACCCGCCAAGATTTGGCAGAGCGAGATCAAAAAGCAGCCAAAGAATCGTTCGAGGCATTCAAACAACTGGTTACCCGTTTTCCTGCCTCAAAATACGCGGCCGATGCGCAGTTGCGCATGAACTACATAACCAACTCACTGGCCCAATATGAAATTTATGTGGCCCAGTACTACTTCAGTCGTGGTGCCTATGTCGCAGCGATCAATCGCGCACAGAGTGCCTTATCTGATTTTCGTGATGTACCGGCCTTGGAAGAAGCACTGTTCATTCTCGTGAAATCCTATGAGGCACTGAACCTGCCCCAATTGCGCGATGATGCCAAACGTGTACTTGTGCAAAATTTTCCCAACAGCGACTACATCACTCAAGGCTTCAAACAAAAGTTGAATCCATGGTGGAAGCTTTGGTAAACGCCTCAAGCGTCTGTACCACTTCTGCCTCTGTCTCAATTCTTCGCATCGCTGGCAACGCGGCCAATAGACGACGCCCATAGCCCATCGTCAACAGTCGTGTATCGCAAATCATTAAGACGCCCTGATCGGTCTCACGCCGAATCAACCGCCCGGCTCCCTGCTTCAGGGAAACGGCCGCTTCCGGCACAAAGTAATCATTAAAAGGGCTACGACCCGCCAACTCTAACCGGCGGACTCGTGCCTCCACCAGTGGGTCATTCGGCGTCGGGAAGGGCAGCTTGTCAATAACAACCATTTGCAGTGCATCGCCTGGGATATCCACCCCTTCCCAGAAAGAAGCTGATGCCACCAAGATACAACCTGGCTGCCCATCCAGCGAGCCTTGTCGAAAGCGCTCCATCAATTGCCGTTTGGGCAGTTGGCCTTGCGCCAGGACTTCGATCCCGTTGCTGGCGCTCAAATGAAGTTGCAAAGCTTCACTGATGGTGCGTAAGGCTCGCAAGGATGTCGTGAGCACCAACGTTCGACCACCAATGATGAGCGATAAGCGGGCCACCAAGGCGGCCACCTGCTCACTGTGGGCTGGATCGGCTGGTTTGGGTAGTGTTGCAGGCACGTACAGGCTGGCCTGCTGCGCATAATCAAAGGGGCTTTTAACCTGTAGCGCATCA
>CANCAO010000154.1 GCA_947374105.1 Comamonadaceae bacterium
TTGGCGATAGACCCACCAAGGAATGTCCAGTCCACCTTCGCACAATCGCCACTGCCCTTGAAAATCATGGGGATGGCCCGCTGCAAGGGGAACATTTCAATCATTCCGTAAAAGTCACGTCCGCACGACGCCACCTCGGGCGGATACCACTGCAACCAGCTTTGCCGTGCGGCCACAAACGCACCAAACCCCGCCATCGCCATCACAAGGCCAGTACCGACCAGATGAATGAGCCGATGGTTCAAAACAGCCAGCAGGACGGCCATGAAGACGATCAAACTTAAAGCATAGCGCTGAACAATGCACATTGGGCAAGGCTCCAGGCCGACCACATGCTGCAAATACAAACCAAAACCCAACAAGCCTAAGCTCACCACAGCAACGGCCATCATGACTTCACGCACACGTAAACGACTTAACACTTGGCTTCCTTGGTAAAACTTCGCTGGTCTCGCCCACATGGGACAAGGGGCTATACGAAAACCAGCGACAATTAATGAAACATGGCAGGAAAGACCCAAGCTTAGCCTAGCTCTGACCTCCGCACATCCCACCCTATAAAGGAATTGAACTCATGGCACGCATGGTGAACTGCATCAAACTCGGCAAAGAAGCTGAGGGACTCGACTTCCCGCCCTACCCGGGCGAATTGGGCAAACGCTTGTGGGAAAGCGTCAGCAAAGAGGCGTGGGCCGCCTGGCTCAAGCACCAGACCATGCTGGTCAATGAGAATCGCTTGAACCTGGCCGATGCACGGGCGCGCCAGTACCTGGCACGTCAAATGGAAAATCATTTCTTCGGTGCAGGTGCCGATCAAGCGCAAGGTTACGTCCCCCCCAGCGCCTAAGCATTTAGCGCTTTTTCTCCCATGCTTGAGCCAGCACCGCACACCCTGTTGCAGGGCTGTGGTCTGCCGCAGGCGTGGCGCGACCAGCCTGCCTGGCGAATTCTGGACACCGACTTTCACCAGGGTCTGCGCTTCTTGCACACCTGGCACACGTGGTTGGCCGATGCACAGGGACCGCTTCGCCTGCATTACGTCGTCTTCAGCCCGCATGCGCCCCGTGTTGACGCGCTCTTGCAAACTGCCGCCACCTACCCTGAACTGCAAGTCCTGGCGCAGGCGTTGGCTGATGAATGCCTTGATTTATCCCCCGGCTTTCACCGGCTGAATCTGAGCCAAGGACACGTCCTGCTCACCCTGTGCGTGGGCGACACACAAGCCCTACTGAGGGAACAGCAATTTGCCGCGGACTGCGTTTTCTTAGACCTCCCTGAAGCAGCGGCTGAGTCCTGTCGCTGGACCATTAAAGCCCTCACGCGCTGCTGCCACCGTGGCACCCGCCTGGCGACGACCAGCACAAGCCATGATTCACAGGCGCCCTTGGCCCACCCAAGTCGTCCCCTTGCCGTCTGGCTAAAGCAATGCGGCTTTGAGACAAACACCAAAGAGCCTTCAAATCAATGGTCATACAACCCGTCTTGGACGCTGAAAACCACGCGTAACCCTTACCTTGCACGAGCCGCGCAAGCAGCTCACCCTTCCGACTGTGTCGTCATTGGGGCGGGTTTGGCAGGTGCCAGTGCGGCTGCCGCATTGGCCCGGCGCGGCTGGCAAGTGCAGGTGCTGGATGCGGCCGCCACGCCCGCAGCGGGTGCTTCCGGCTTGCCGGTGGGGCTGATGGTGCCGCATGTCTCCGCAGACGACAACCCACGTTCGCAACTCTCCCGCAGCGGTATCCGCCTAACCGTACAGCAGGCGAAAAACCTGCTGAGGGCGGGCCGCGATTGGGCGATGAGCGGCGTGCTGGAGCATCGGGAGATCGGAATCTCTACGCTTTGGCATCCCGTGGCGGGCTGGATAAAACCCGCCAAACTCGTCCAAGCCTGGCTGGCGCAAACGGGGATTCACTTTGTGCCCCATGCGTTAGTGGCGACAGTGCGGCGTGAAGGTGACGTTTGGGTCTTGCAAAATGCCACCGGGCAAATGCTTGCTCAAGCTCGTCATGTTGTTTTCGCCAACGGCTGGGGTGCCCAGCCGTTGCTTGATGATTTGCAAAAAACCCGCCCCGAACTTGCCCAGCGCTTTGCCCGCCTCCCCACACTGCACGGCATTCGCGGCGTCTTGTCCTGGGGCCGCCAGCAGCCCGAGCAAGCCGCCACCCTGCCTGCCTTTCCTGTCAACGGCCTGGGCAGTTTGATTTGCCATATCCCCATTGATGATGACATTGAAGAAAGTAGCGCCGACGCTCAGGCCTGGTATGCCGGCGCCACTTACGCAACCGGCCAACTGATCGCCGCGTCGGTGCCGGTACACCACCAAACCAACTTCGATAAATTACGCACACTCCTCCCCACCGCAGCGCAAACCCTCAGCCCGGCCTTTGCCACGAACCGCGTAGAAACTTGGCAAGGCATACGCTGTGTCACCCCGGACCGGCTGCCTGTGGTCGGACCCTTGGACGACGATGTGTCACCCAGTCTGTGGATCAGCGCGGGCATGGGTTCGCGCGGATTGAACTTTTCCGTCCTGTGCGCCGAATTACTGGCCGCCCAAATGGGAGGCGAACCCTGGCCACTACCCGTCTCTTTGGCTCGCCACCTGGACGCACTGCGGGCACTCGGCCGACCCTCAATGCCCAGCAGATGACCACCTGATAGGGCCACCGAAGCCCCCTAGGATCAGCGATGGGATAATTACCCCATGACTATTACCTACAAAGACGAACAAGGCATCGCGGGCATGCGGATCGCAGGCCGCTTGGCCTCTGAAGTGCTGGATTTCCTCACCCCCCACGTCAAGCCCGGCATCACCACCAACGCACTGGACAAGCTGGCCCACGATTACATCACGCAGGTGCAGGGCGCTATTCCTGCCCCCCTGAACTACGCGCCTTCGGGCTACAAGCCTTACCCCAAATCCATCTGTACCTCCATCAACCACCAAGTCTGTCACGGCATCCCGAACGACAAGGTGCTGAAAAAAGGCGACATCGTCAACATCGACGTCACCGTCATCAAGGACGGTTGGCACGGCGACACCAGCCGCATGTTTATGGTGGGCGATGCCTCGATTGCTGCCAAACGCCTGTGTGCCATCACCTATGACGCTATGTGGCACGGCATTCGCATGGTCAAACCCGGCATCCATCTGGGTGACATCGGCTGGGCGATCCAGAAGTTTGCCGAAAGCAACGGCTTCAGTGTGGTGCGTGAATTCTGTGGCCACGGCATCGGCCTGGTTTTTCATGAAGAGCCTCAGGTGCTGCATTACGGCAAACCCGGCACGCTGGACGAACTCAAGGTGGGCATGACCTTCACCATCGAGCCCATGATCAACGCGGGCAAACGCGACATCAAGGAAATGGGGGACGGCTGGACCATCGTCACCAAAGACCGCTCGCTCTCCGCTCAGTGGGAGCACACCATTTTGGTCACGCCCACGGGCTATGAAGTGCTCACGCTCTCAGCGGGCAGCCCGCCTGTACCCGCTTTCGTGACGGCCTGAAACATGGCGGGACAGACCCTCACCCTTGCGTCCATCCGCGATCATTACCGCTCTCAAAAATCGGCGCTTTTAAATAAAGCAGAAAACTCAGGGGTATCCACCCGTGCAGTCCGAACGGCGCTGCACCAGCTTTCAAAACTAACCGACGACACGTTCAAGTCACTTTGGAAAGCCGCTGGTTTTGACTCAAGCTTGGCCCTTGTGGCAGTAGGTGGCTATGGCCGTGATGAGCTCTTCCCCTACTCTGATATCGACGTATTGCTGCTCCTGCCAGATAACCAATCCCCCGGGCAGGACGCGGGCTTGAAAACCCGGATCGAAACCTTCATCACCAGTTGCTGGGATGCGGGACTGGAAATCGGCTCCAGCGTGCGCTCTTTGGGTGAGTGCCTGAGCGAGGCCTCCAAGGATGTCACGGTACAAACCGCTTTGCTGGAGTCACGTCTGGTGACAGGCCACGCACCGCTTTACCAGGCGTTTTGCGAACAGTTCAGAAAGGCCATCGACCCAAAAGCTTTCTTCGTGGCAAAAACGCTGGAAATGCACCAACGTCACAACAAGTTTGAGGACACCCCTTACTCGCTGGAGCCCAACTGCAAAGAATCCCCCGGTGGCCTGCGCGACCTTCAAATCATTTTATGGGTAGCCCAAGCGGCTGGTTTGGGAAATACTTGGGATGCCCTCGCACGCAACGGACTAGCCACCGCTTTTGAAGTTCGTCAGCTCAAGCGCAACGAAGCAACGCTGCGTCTGATCCGGGTGCGCCTGCACCTGATTGCCAAGCGACGTGAAGACCGATTGGTATTCGACTTGCAAACGGCAATCGCTGAATCATTTGGATTTACATCGGCCTCCACCGGGGACGGCAAACCCATGGTACGGGCCAGCGAAGCCCTGATGCGCCGCTACTACTGGGCCGCCAAGGCTGTAGTGCAGCTGAACCAGATTTTGTTGCTCAATATTGAAGAGCGCATCAATCCGTCGAGTCAAAAACCGCGAGCTATCAATGACCGCTTCAACGACAAAGACGGACTGATTGAAATTGCCAGCGACGACCTGTACCAACGCGAGCCGCAGGCCATTCTGGAAACCTTTCTGCTCTTCCAGACCACCAGTGGGGCCAAAGGCCTCTCCGCCCGCACACTGCGCGCCTTGTACAACGCGCGCACAGTGATGAACGCCAAGTTTCGTCATGACCCGGTGAACCGCGAAACCTTCAAAAAAATCCTGATGCAGCGCCAAGGTATCACCCATGCCATGCGCCTGATGAATCAAACCTCGGTGTTGGGACGCTACTTGTGGGCGTTTCGCCGCATCGTGGGCCAGATGCAGCACGACCTGTTCCACGTCTATACGGTAGACCAGCACATCCTGATGGTGTTGCGCAATGTGCGTCGTTTCTTTATGGCAGAGCACGCCCACGAGTACCCGTTTTGCTCGCAACTTGCTGCGGGTTGGGATAAGCCCTGGATTTTTTACACCGCAGCGCTGTTCCACGACATCGCCAAGGGGCGCGGAGGCGATCACTCCGAGTTGGGCGTGGGTGAAGCGCGCCGTTTTTGCCGTCAACACAGCATTGATCGCGAAGATGCCAAACTGATCGAGTTTTTGGTGCAAGAGCACCTGAGCATGAGTCGTATCGCACAAAAATCCGATCTCAGCGACCCCGATGTGATTGCTGCCTTTGCC
>CANCAO010000155.1 GCA_947374105.1 Comamonadaceae bacterium
GCCACGGCGGGACGGGCCAGCGGCAGGGCCACTTCACGGATGCGCCGTGCCATGGGCGCACCCAGCAGGCGGGCCGCCTCCATCAAGTGTGTGGCGCGTTCGCCCAAAGCGGCGCGCGCCAGCAGGTACACATAGGGGTAGAGCGCAAACGTCATCACCCAGGCCGCGCCCACCGTGTTGCGGATCTCGGGGAAGACGCGGCCTTGTAGGCCTGTGAGCTCACGCACTGCGGTTTGAAACGGCCCGCTGAACTGCAAAAAATCGGTATAGGCGTAAGCCACCACGTAAGCGGGCATGGCCAGCGGCAGCAACAAGGCCCACTCGAAGGTTTTGCGACCGGGAAAATCAAACAAGGTCACGGCCACGGCAGCCGATAGGCCCACCGCGATCACCCCCACGCTGACCATCAGGCACAGCCACAGCGTGGTCGCCGCGTAGTCGGGCAAGACGGTACGGCCCATCTCCAGCAGCAGGGGGAGCGCCTGCCCGGCTTGCTCACCCCAAGGTAGCCAAGAGACGAACACGGCCAACACCGGCAGCATGAGCAAGGCCGTCAGCAGCAAGAGAAGTAAATGTCGCAGTCGGCTTGACAGCATGGAAAGTGCGTTGCGAAAAATTGGGGGAAAGGCAAGACAATGCAAATGAGAATTGTAAGCATCTACAATGAGACACCATGTTTTTAGAGCTCAGCCAACTCCAGGTTCAGTACCCCGGGCGTGCCCAGCCCGCCGTGGCGCAGGTGTCATTTGGCTTGCCTGCAGGGGACATTGGCGTGCTGATTGGCCCCTCAGGCTGCGGCAAGACCACCTTGCTGCGGGCCATTGCCGGGCTTGAGCCAGTCACCGACGGGCAGATCAAGCTGTCCGGCCAGGTGGTGAGCAGCGCTAGCCAGCAATTGCCACCGGAAGACCGCCGCATTGGCATGGTATTTCAGGACTATGCGCTGTTCCCCCATCTGGATGTGGCGCGCAACGTGGCCTTTGGCCTGCATCACTTGACCACAGCCGAGCGAGCCCATCGCGTGGCCGAAGTGCTGGCCCTGGTCGGACTGCAAGGCAGCGAGAAGACTTTTCCCCACCAACTCTCAGGCGGGCAACAGCAGCGCGTGGCGCTGGCCCGCGCACTGGCCCCGCGCCCGCAACTGCTCTTGCTGGACGAGCCTTTCTCTAACCTGGATGTGGAACTGCGTGAGCGCCTGGCCCATGAGGTGCGCAGCATCCTCAAAGCGGCCCAGGCGACGGCCTTGTTTGTCACCCACGATCAACTAGAGGCCTTTGCCATTGGCGACACCATCGGGGTGATGTCCGAGGGATACCTGCACCAGTGGGACGACGCCTACACGCTCTACCACCGCCCCGCCACACGCTTTGTGGCCAACTTTATTGGCCATGGGGTATTTGCCCCGGCGACGCTTCGCACGGTGGGCGATCAAACCGTCGTAAGCACCCCGTTGGGTGACTTGACCGATGTGGCTGAATGCCCCTTGCCCAGTGCATTTGCCTCAGGGCAATGTGATGTTCTGCTGCGCGCCGACGACATCGTGCACGACGACGACGCACCAGTGAAGGCCGAGATCATCCGCAAGGCGTTTCGCGGCTCAGAGTTTCTCTACACCTTGCGGCTTGCCAGTGGGCAAACGGTGCTGGCCCATGTCCCCAGCCACCATGACCACACACTGGGGGAGTGGATCGGCATCCGCCCCCAGGTGGACCATGTGGTGACGTTTGAGAGAAGCTAAGGCCTGCCTTTATTCGCGTAACTGCGTAATGGCCGTGTGTAAATCTGCGGCCCAAGTCCGGCGGTCTCGTGCCTCGGGCTTTTGAATTTCACCAAAGTGCACATGTACCGCAATGCCGGGAGTAGCCACGGTGCGCCAGACTGATGCGACCAGCGTGTCATCCCCCACATAGCAGGGCACCTGGCTGTTTTGCCCGGTGCTCTCATCGACAAAGGTCAACGCCACCGGCTGCACGGATGCGTCGGCGGCAATGGCTGCCTGGAGCAAATTGCCATGAAAGGGCAAGAGGTGGACGCCGTCACCCGTGGTACCTTCCGGAAAAACCGCCAGCACATCTCCAGCCGCAAGACTGGCGGTCATGTGGTGCACGATGCGGCGCGTGTCTCTGCGAGATTGGCGCTCGATGAAGAGCGTGCCGACACCCTCCGCTAAACGACCAATCACCGGCCAGCCCTTCACATCGGACTTGGAGACAAAGCGACAGTAGCGGGCGGCGTGCAAGGCCGAGATGTCCAGCCATGAAATATGGTTGGCCACCAACAGCACAGGGCCTTGGGCTGCGGGTGTGCCTTTGACGATGAGACGGATGCCCAGGCACGCCAGCATCTGGAGCGACCAGACCTGAACCCGCATCTCTTTTTGCGCTTGTGACAGACGCGGGAACTTGAAGAAGATCGTCGCCAGACCGACCACCAGATGAATCAGCACCCAGCCCAGCCGCCAAGCTGCCCGTCCGTTTGACATCGGCGATTGATTCGCGCGCTCAGGGTTGGAACGCAAGCTGCCCGCCCACGATGGTGCAACATACCTGCCCAGGGAGCTCATAGCCAGAAAAAGGCGTGTGCTTGCCCTGGCTGCGCAAGGCTTGGGGCGTAACAACCCAGGCTGAGTTGGGATCAAACACGCAGACATCGGCCACGCCACCCACGACCAGTTGCCCGGTGCTCAGCCTCAGCGTGCCCAATGACTCGCCCAGCACGCGGGCTGGCTCACTGGTCAATACTGCCAACGCCCGTGATAACCCCGCACCGCTGTCTTGCCCCCATTTCAAAGCCAAACTCAAGAGCATCTCTACCCCGGTCGCGCCGGGCTCGCTCTCGGCAAAGGGCAGGGCCTTGGCATCGTCTTTCACCGGGGTATGGTCCGAGACCAGGGCATCAATCGTGCCGTCCAGCAAACCGGCGCGCAGGGCATCGCGATCAGCTTGTTGACGCAGCGGCGGGTTGAGCCGCATGCGGCTGTCAAAGTAACCGATATCGACATCTGTCAAGTGCAGGGAATTAACGCTGACATCGCAGCTGAGCCGGAGGCCTTCTTGCTTGGCCTGACGCACCAGCGCCACCCCCGCCGCACTACTGATGCGACACAGATGTACACGGGCGCCGGTGCCGCGCATCAACTCAAAGATGGTGTACATGGCAATGGTCTCAGCCGCCACCGGCACACCGCCCAGACCCAGCCGAGTGGCCAGCGCACCACTGGCGGCCACACCCTGGCCCAGGTAAAAATCTTGGGGCCGCAACCACACGACATAGTCGAATGTGCTGGCGTATTGCAGGGCACGGCGCAAAACTTGGGTGTTCACCAACGGTACCTCGGCCTGGCTAAAGCCCACGCAACCAGCTTCGGTGAGCTCGACCATCTCGGTCAGGACTTCGCCCTTCAGATTACGGGTCAGTGCGCCGAGCGGGAAGACGCGGGCCTCGTGCAGCTTCTCCGCGCGCGACTTGAGCATCTCCACCAAGCCCGGCTCGTCCAGTACCGGCTCGGTGTCCGGTGGGCACACCAAGCTGGTGACACCACCGGCCACTGCGGCCGCCATCTCGGACGCCAGCATGCCCTCATGCTCGTGGCCTGGCTCGCGCAGGCGCACCGCCAAATCCACCAAGCCGGGAGCGACTACACAGTCGGTCGCATCCACCGTGCGGTTGGGGGAAAAATCTGCAGGGATGTTGTTGATGGCGATGATGCGGCCTGCGGCAATGGCCACATCGGCGACTTCATCGCGCTGGCTGGCGGGGTCAATAACACGCCCGCCTTTTATGAGTAATTTCATGCTTCTGTCCCCGCAACAATGCTCATCACTGCCATGCGAACCGCAATACCAAAGGTGACCTGCGGCAAGATCACGCTTTGCTTGCCATCCACCACAGCAGAGTCAATCTCGACGCCGCGGTTGATGGGCCCTGGGTGCATCACGATGGCATCGGGCTTGGCGAGTTGCAGTTTTTCAGGCGTCAGGCCAAAGCTTTTGAAAAACTCCTGGCTCGACGGCAGCAGGGCACCACTCATGCGCTCGTTTTGCAGACGCAGCATGATGATGACGTCGCAACCCTTGATGCCTTCTTCCAGCGAATGGCAAACCCGAACGCCCATGGGGGCCATATCGGACGGCACCAGGGTTTTGGGGCCGACCACGCGCACTTCGGCGCAACCCAGTGTGGTGAGCGCATGAATGTCGGAGCGGGCCACGCGCGAGTGCAGCACATCACCAACGATGGCCACAGTGAGGTTGGAAAAATCTTTTTTGTAGTGTCGGATGGTGTACATGTCCAGCAAGCCCTGAGTCGGGTGCTCATGGCGGCCGTCACCGGCGTTGATGACGTGAACATGGGGCGCGACATGCTGGGCGATCAGGTAGGGCGCACCCGACTCGCTATGGCGCACCACAAACAGATCAGCCGCCATGGCGCTGAGGTTCGCGATGGTGTCGAGCAGGGACTCGCCTTTGGATGCGGAAGAGCGTGCGATGTCCAGGTTAATGACGTCGGCGCTCAAGCGCTTGGCAGCGATCTCGAAAGTGGTTCGGGTACGGGTAGAGTTTTCAAAAAACAGGTTGAAAACGCTTTTGCCGCGGAGCAAGGGCACCTTCTTCACTTCGCGGTCGCTGACACTCACAAAGTTGGCGGCGGAGTCAAGGATGTGGGTCAGGATGTCTTTGGGTAGCCCCTCCACCGCCAGCAGATGAAGCAGTTCGCCATGCTTGTTGAGCTGCGGATTGCGTTTGAAAAGCATCAGGCGGCCTCCACTTTGAAACTGAAATGACCGGCCTCATCACGCGCCAGTGCCAACGATTGTGAGGAAGGTAAGTTGACGCGGGCGGCGCAGAAGTCGGGCTGGATCGGTAGCTCGCGTCCACCCCGATCGACCAACACAGCCAGTTGAATGCTGGCGGGCCGCCCATAGTCAAAGATCTCATTGATCACCGCACGTATGGTGCGCCCGGTGTAGAGCACGTCGTCAAGCAGCACGATGTGCGCGTCATTGACATCAAAGGGCAACACCGTCTGCCCACCAGCGGCGAGGCCACGGCTTGAAAAATCGTCGCGGTGCATGGCTGAGGAGATGATGCCGGGCTTGCCCGCCAGACCCAAATCGCGCTGCAACTGCTCGACCAACCAAGCACCGCCCGAGGTGATGCCGACCAGCCGGGTTTGCGGCA
>CANCAO010000156.1 GCA_947374105.1 Comamonadaceae bacterium
CTCTACGCGCAGCAATACCAAGTAGGCCAGTCCAAAGTGTCGCGGTTCGCCGCGTTGCTTTGACTTGTGGCTCCGCAGGGAGAGCTGGCGGGTAGGTAGCATCGAGCTGTTGGGGTGACCCACAGCCCAGAGTAATGGCGGTCACATAGGGGGAAACCACTATGCACAGAATCCGGCTTATCGGCGAGCTTCACACTATTGAGTTATCTCTGAATCAGGTCGGCCCGTGGCTGTCCCACACCGTCTCAGAATCGCTCGCCCTCTTCCAAAAACCGCCACTGCCCCACAGCCAAGGTGCTCAGCGCCACGCGCCCCAGGCGAATGCGCTTCATGCCCAGAATCTGCACCCCAGCGCGCTCACACACCCAGGCGATCAGGCCTGGGTGACTGCCTTTGATAGCAAAGCGCAGCTTGCTTTTACCCTCGCCGCTGCTGTTGATGCTGACCTTGAAAGCTGGCAGCGGGTCACCGCGTGAACCCAGCTTGTGATTGAGTCGCCGCAGAGTGTCGTCGTCAATCTCACTCATCACTTCGACGATGACCTCGTGCTCCATCTGGGCGGCGTCTTCGGTGAGCTTGCGCGCCACGCGCCAGTCTTGCGTGAACACCAGCAGCCCGCTGGCCCCCGTCTCTAGCGGCACCGGGCAGGTCAGGCGCAGCAGGTGGCGCTTGAGCAGCTTTTGCGACATGGGGTCGTTCTTCATGTGCGATGCCGCTGTGATGAGCCCAAGGGCTGTGTGCGCACCGGGGCGTTGATTCTGCGCCTGACTCATGCCCGCATCAACCCCAGGCGGCTTGTTGAGCACCAAGGTTACGTCGGTCAACGCCATCAAATTGGCCTTGGGGTCGAGCTCGATTCTTTCGTTCAGCACCCGGTGCTGCGGCTCTTCTACCACTCGGCCATCCACCCGTACCCAGCCACCCTCGATGTACTGTTCAGCTTCCCGGCGCGAGCAGGGCACTTGCTCGGCCAGGCGTTTGGCCAGGCGCACGCTGTCTTGGTTCATAGGTCTAAGTTCATGTTGTTGCGTCCATCGTAGTTCATGCCAAGCCCAGCTTGGATAATTTTGGTCTAATCATCCATCACATCATTCCTCAAGGAACTTTCCAATGCGTCGTCTCACCCTCAAAACCGGCCTGCTGCTGGCCCTGATCTGCACCGCCACCGCCAGCTTCTCACAGCAAGTTTTCAAAATCACCGCCATCCCCGATGAGTCGCCCACCGAGCTGGCGCGCAAGGCGGGGCCGCTGGTTAAGTACCTGGAAGCACGTCTGGGCATGAAGGTCGAGTACACCCCGGTCAGCGATTACGCTGCCTCGGTGGAGGCGCTGGCCAACAAGCAGATTGACATGGCCTGGTTTGGTGGCTTCACCTTTGTGCAAGCCAATGTGCGCTCAGGCGGCAAGGCCGTGCCCCTGGTGCAGCGTGAAGAAGACGAGAAGTTCCGCTCGGTCTTCATCACCACCGACCCCGCCATCAAAACCCTGGCCGACCTCAAGGGCAAGACCCTGAGCTTTGGCAGTGCGTCGAGTACCAGCGGCCACCTGATGCCGCGCAGCTTCTTGCTGGACGCCAAGATCGACCCCGACAAAGACCTCAAACGCGTGGCCTACAGCGGCGCGCATGACGCCACCATTGCCGCCGTGGCCGCGGGCAAGGTGGACGCCGGTGCGCTCAACATCTCGGTGTGGGAAAAGTTTGTGGCCGACAAAAAAGTGGACACCACCAAGGTGCGCGTGATCTACACCACCCCCACTTACTTTGACTACAACTGGACCGTGCACGCTGACATGCCTGCCGCGTTGAAAGAAAAAATCACCAAAGCCTTCCTGGATTTGAACAAAGCCACCCCCGAGGGCAAAGAAATCCTCGACCTACAACGCGCCACCCGCTTTGTGCCGACCAAGGCCGAGAACTACAAAGGCATTGAGGCGGCGGCGCGCAGTGCGGATTTGTTGAAGTGAAAGTGTCTGCTATTTATTTAATAGCTGCTTGTGTATATATTCATTGGGCTACAGCCTGATTTACTTGTGAAAATTGATCTCAAAGCGGCCTCGGCCTGTCACCCCGCCGCCGCACCCAGCGCACCCCCCGCCCTGCGCGGCGTCTCGCTGGCTATTGCCGCAGGCGAGCAGGTGGCGGTGATCGGCCCCTCAGGCGCGGGCAAGACCACGCTGCTGCACCTGCTGGCCTGCGCGCTGCGCCCCACGCAAGGCGGCGTGCAGCTGGGCGGGCAAGACCCTTGGGCCTTACCCCGCACGGCCTTGCAGCAACTGCGTGGTCAATTGTTTCTGGCCCCGCAAATGCCCCCGCTGCCGCCACGTCAGCGCGTGGTGACGGCGGTGTTGGCAGGGCGCTTGCCGCAGATGAGTTTGTGGCAAAGCCTGTGCAGCCTGTTCTACCCCAGTGACATTCCCCGTGCCGACGCTGCGCTGGCACATTTTGATTTGAGCGACAAGCTGTTTGATCGCGTCGATCGCCTCTCAGGCGGAGAGCGTCAGCGCGTGGGCTTGGCGCGTTTGCTGGTCAGTGATGCACGTCTGTTTTTAATTGACGAGCCCTTGTCCGCCCTTGACCCCACGCGCAGCGTGCAGGCCATAGAGCGACTCACCCGTGCGGCACGTGAACGTGGTGCGACGCTGGTGGTGTCTCTGCACCATGTCGAGATGGCCTTGCAACATTTCCCCCGCATTGTGGGTTTGCGCTATGGCGAACTGGTGTTTGACTTGCCCGCCGCCCAGGTCACTCAAGCGCATTTGCATGCCCTGTACGCGCAGCACATGGACGAGTTGAGTGGGCCTGCACCGGTTGACGATTCGCCTGTTTCAAAGGCAACGAGTCCCCAGCCTGTGGTGATGCACTGCCGTTGATGATGGACGGCACAGCCCTCATGACCGTTCACCCTGAGCTTGTCGAAGGGTTGCCTAGCTTCGACAAGCTCAGCTCGAACGGAGTGGGAGTGGGAGTGGGAGTGGGAAGGTGAGCGTAAACACCATTGCGATGAAACGGCAAGACCCCGCCTGGCGCACCCGAGTCTTTTGGCTCATCGCCAGCGCGCTGCTGCTGTGGCCGCTACTGGTGCTGACCGAGTTCAAGCCTTGGACGATGCTTGACGAGGCCAGCCTCAAACCCACGCTGCACTTCCTGGGCGACTTCTTTCCGCCCAAGGTCGAGCCTGACTTCTTGCTGATGGTGGCGCGCGAAACCTGGCGCACCGTGGCCATGGCCACCGCTGGTATTGCGCTGGCGCTGCTGCTGGCGATACCGCTTGCGCTGCTGTCGGTGCGCGTGCTGTCGCTCTCCGCACTCACCGGGCGTATGGCCGCTGGACCTGCTGTTTTGCGTACCGGCCTGCGCTGGTTCATGATCGTGCTGCGCAGCGTGCCCGAGCTGATCTGGGCCTTGGTGTTTGTGCGTGTGGTGGGCCTGGGGCCGACTGCCGGGGTGATTGCCATTGCGCTCACCTACGCGGGCATGCTGGGCAAGGTCTATGCCGAGATTTTGGAGAGCGGCGAGGCGCACGCCACGCACAGCCTGATGCGCAACGGTAGTGGGCGCTTGCAGGCATTTCTGTTTGGCCTGCTGCCGCAAAACGCGGCCGAGCTGACCAGCTACACCGTGTACCGCTGGGAATGCGCCATCCGCTCATCCGCCGTGCTGGGCTTTGTCGGCGCGGGCGGCTTGGGGCAACTCATGGACGCGTCGATGAAGATGTTCAACGGCTCAGAGGTGGCCACCATGCTCATCGTCTTCATGGCGCTGGTGGCGCTGGCCGATACCGTGAGCGCCTGGTTGCGCAAGGGGCTGGGATGAACTCTAAATTGCCGCCGCCCCTCTGGGATGCGCGCTGTAAGGCGTGTTGGTTCGTCGTCGGCCTCATCGTTTTGACGGGCCTGAGTTTTTGGTCGCTTGACCTCAAGTGGGTACAGTTTTTCAGCGTCGATGCCTTCAGCAAGATGGGCAAGTTTGTAGGCGAGTTGCTGGTGCCTGACATCAACGCGCGCTTCTTGGTCAAGCTGGGCTGGGCCACCCTGGAGACGCTGGCCATGTCGGCGCTAGGCACGCTGATCGCCGCCGTGCTTGGCCTGGCCTTGGCCCTGCCTGCGGCCAAGACCCATGCCGATGACGCCGCACGCTGGCGCGGCATTACTCGTCTGCTGCTCAACGCCCTGCGCAGCATCCCCGAGCTGGTGTGGGCGGCCCTGCTGCTCATCAGCGCCGGGCTGGGGCCACTGGCGGGCACACTGGCGCTGGCGCTGCACACGGCAGGGGTTCTGGGTCGCTTGTTTGCCGAGGCGTTGGAAAATGCTCCCGCTGGCCCCGGCTTCGCGTTGCGCACACGCGGCGTGAGCGAGGCCCAAGTGTTCTGGTACGCCACCCTGCCCAGTGTGTTGCCGCAGTTGCTCAGCTACACCCTGTACCGCTGGGAGAACAATATCCGCGCCGCCGCCGTGCTGGGCGTGGTGGGCGCGGGTGGTTTGGGCCAAATGCTGGCCTTTCACATGGGCTTGTTTCAAATGTCACAGACCAGCAGCGTGCTGCTGGCCATGATGGTGCTGGTGGCTTTTGTGGACGCCGCCAGCTATGGGGCGCGGCGGGTGATGGGGGCGTGATGGTGTACTAAATACCGGCCACTGTAGGTGCTGCGAAACGTCGCAGCTCAGGATAGTGGCCCCACCGTGCATAGGGCGGCAGATCGCCCAGCCCGCTGTCAATTTTTTCACCGGTTAATGCGTGGACATCAGAAATCACCAGACGCTTGAGTTGCGCGTGGCGATGCCATTCGCGATACGGCGGCAAGCTTCCCAATCCATTGTCCAGATCTTGCCCGGCAATCACCGTGCTGGGGACATCGGCTTGCGCCAAGGTGGAGGTGAGTGGCACTGCCAGCATCAGGCTGGCAATCAGAGTGCGAGTGTGTTTCATGGCGGTCTCCTGTTCGAGTTGAGAGGTACATTCAACCTATCGACCACAGGCGACACAACTTGAGGCTTTCCCGTGTGCCGATGCCTCACTCACTCCATTTTCTGTAGTCGCTGCACATGCGCCAGCATGGAGCGCTTGGCCAGCGGCCAGACGCGTTCGGGCACATCGTCATAGGCCAGCGCCACCCAGTCGTCCATGGTGCCACCGGGCTGTGCCTGCATCGCCTGGCGGACTTT
>CANCAO010000157.1 GCA_947374105.1 Comamonadaceae bacterium
TCAATAAAAGCGGTCGGATTTACCAGGTGTTGATGCAGGCTGAAGGCCAGTACCGATCCAAGCCGGATGATATTGGCGCGCTCTATGTGCGGGCCAAGTCGGGCCAGATGGTGCCGATTCGCGCCGTGGCCGAGGTCAAGTTTGTGGCCGGCCCTGACTCGGTGCAGCACTTCAACGCGCTGCCCAGCATCCAAATTTTGGGCGAGCCCAAACCCGGTTACAGCTCGGGCCAGGCCATTGCCGCCATGGAGCGGGTGGCTAATCAGGTGCTACCCGCAGATGCGGGTTATGACTGGGGCGGCACCGCCTTTCAGCAAAAGCGCAGCAGCGGGGCGGGGGGATTGGCGCTGGGGGCGGGTATCTTGATGATCTTTTTGATCTTGGCCGCGCAGTATGAAAAATGGACGCTGCCTTTGTCCGTGTTGCTGGCCTTGCCCTTTGGCATTTTTGGCGCACTGGCGGCGGTGTATTTGCGCCACTTCACTAATGACGTGTACTTCCAGATTGGTCTGGTCACACTCTTGGGTCTATCGGCCAAGAACGCAATTTTGATTGTGGAATTTGCCAGCGTACTGGTGCAGCAAGGTCAGTCGCCCGTGGCGGCGGCACTTGAGGCAGCTCGCCTGCGGTTCAGGCCGATTTTGATGACCTCGTTGGCTTTTATTTTGGGCGTGGTGCCGCTGGCCTTTTCTAGCGGTGCGGGCGCGGCTGCGCGTCAAGCCATCGGTACCGGTGTGCTGGGTGGCATGCTGGCAGCCACCTTCTTGGCGATCTTTTTGGTGCCGCTGTTTTTCAAGCTGGTGAACGACTGGCATTTCAGGAGCAAGCCCGAAGACTATGCCCATGTGAACCAGCCACTGCACCTGGATGGGGGGACGCATCATGGTTAAGAAGTTTGCTCCCTTACCGTTCGCCCTGAGCGCCCTGAGCTTGTCGAAGGGTTTGCAGTTTGCTATGACTTTGGTAGCTGCTTGTGCACTGTCTGCGTGTGGTGTGGCCAAATTAGGCCCTGATTATCAGCGCCCAGCAATGGACCTACCCAGCAGCATACTTGCGCCAGGCCAAGCCACCGATGTGAACTGGCTGGCCTGGTGGAAGAGCTTTAAAGACCCGGTGCTGGATGCCCTGTTGCAAGAGGCGGCCACCCACAGTCAGGATCTGGCATTGGCCAGCGCTCGCATGGCTGAGGCACGTGCCATCCTGGATCAAAACCAGTCCAACTTCTACCCCACGGTGGACTTGAACGCGGGTTCTACGCGCCAGCGCACCAGTCAAAATGCCAGCAGCTTTGTGCCCAGCGTTGGTTCGTACTCCAGCAGCCAGCAATTGGGTCTGAGTGCCAGCTATGAGGTGGATTTTTGGGGTAAATACCAGCGCGCCGATGAAGCCGCCCGCGCGCGCCTGCTGGGTCAAACCGCTGCGCGCGGCACGGTGCTCACCACGCTGTACGCTAATGTGGCGCAAAGCTATTTCGCCTTGCGTGCCCTGGACGCACAGCAGACACTGGGCGAGCAAACCTTGAGCTCAAGGCAGGAAGCCCTGCGCTTGCAGCAACTTCGCTTCCAGTCTGGTGTCATTGGTGAAATTGACTTCAGGCAAGCGGAATCCGAAGCGCTCAGCGTGCAAGCCACCCTGCAACAAACTCGGCAAAACCGCAGCAACACCGAATCGAGCCTGGCTTTGCTGTTGGGGCGCAAACCTGCTGAGATCCTGCACCCCGTCTTTGTACGCGGTGCCGACGTGGGCGCGCTCTATGCGGGGCAAGTCATACCCGCCAATTTGCCCTCGGACGTGCTCACCCTGCGCCCCGATGTGGTGAGTGCCGAGCAAGCCCTGATCGCGGCCAACGCCGAAATCGGCCAAGCCCGTGCCGCCTACTTTCCCAAGCTGAGCCTGACGGCGGGTTACGGGCAGCAATCGCAAGACCTTGTCAACCTGTTCGACCCGGCTTCGATGGTCTGGAACCTGATTGGCAATTTGACCCAACCCATCTTCCGTGCCGGTGCGGCAGAAGCGGTCGTGGCTGCCGCTAACGCCCGCCAGCAGCAGGCCTTAGCCCAGTACACACAAGTTGTGCAAAACGCTTTTCGCGATGTACATGACGCACTCAACAATGTTGCTGCTGGGCGTGAAATCGTGTCCACCACCGCTCAGCGCATTGAGGCACTACGAACAAGCTTGCGTTTGGCCGATTTGCGTTACAGAGCTGGCTATGCCGGTTACTTGGAGGTGCTCAACGCTCAGCGTGATTTGGCGCAAGCCCAAACTGGTTTGCTTGAGTTTCAGCGCATTCAGTTAAGTGCGCTGGTGACTTTGTACAAAGCCTTGGGCGCAGGATGGGATGCAAAAATCTGAGTCAATAAGCGATCTAATTCCTGATCAAAATTTCAAGTCACATTGATTTGACTCTTCATTTTTTTCAGGGTTTACCCGGCCTATTTTCCAAAAGTGCAGAGGTATGATGACTTGATAAGTAGACGCGATTCATCTCTCATTCATAGGAAAAAATTGTGCACACCAAACCTCATTATTTGACCCGCCGTGATTTGTTGGGTGCTACAGCCGCAGTTTTGCCAATGAGTTTGTTTGCACAGGCGAGTGCCTATCCGAACCGTCCAATTGAGCTGATCGTGCCTGCTGGCGCTGGTGGCGGAACCGATGTGTTGGCGCGCGTGTTTGCAGATGTGGCGCGTAAACATTTGTCTCAGCCAATTACCGTGGTTAATCGGCCAGGTGCATCGGGCATGATTGGACATGGCGAAATGATTAACGCCAAACCCGATGGCTACAAGATTGCAATGGTGTTTGCTGAAATCGTGATCGTGCCGCACATGGGACTCACCAAGCTGTCGTATGAAGATTTCGTGCCCATTGCCCAACTCAACGCCGATCCCGCTGCTGTGACTGTGCGCACCGATGCGCCCTGGAAAACCATTGAAGAATTCTTGGCGGCAGCCAAAGAGAAAAATGGCACCATGTCCATGGGCAATTCAGGTCCAGGCTCTATCTGGCACCTTGCCGCCGCAGCTATCGAAGATAAGACGGGCGTGAAGTTCAACCACATTGCTTTTGGTGGTGCTGCCCCTGCGGCGCTGTCCTTGCTGGGTGGTCACTTGGACGCGATAGCCGTCAGCCCTGGCGAAGTCGCAGCACATGTGTTGGGCGGCAAGTTGCGTACCTTGGCCGTAGCAGCAGACAAACGCCTCAAGGGTTTTGACAGCGTTCCAACCTTTAAGGAGCGTGGCTTGGATATATCTATGGGCACTTGGCGTGGCCTGGGTGCCCCCAAAGGAACGCCGTCCGACGTGTTGGCAATTTTGGCCTTGGCGGCACGCAAATGTGCTGACGAGCCCGCCCTCAAAGAAGGCTTGGAGCGCCTGAGTATGGGATGGAGCTACGCGGATGCAGAGACGTTTCGAGCCAATATGAAGCGCGATAACGACTATTTCAAAGGACTGGTGGGCAAGTTGGGTTTGAAAGCTTGAACCACACTGTCAAATAAGAATAATTTTCCATGACATCTTCCAAGACGCATATGCCTGCACCTGCAACTGAAGCTCCTTCGATCTCTCTCCCCAGTTTAAGTTTCGGTCTAATTGGTCTAGGAAAAATGGGCGCCAACATGGTGCGCCGCCTGGCCAGACAGGACATTCGAGCTGCGGTGTTCGACCAAGACGCTGCGGTGACCAGTGCTTTATCGATGGAGGTTAATGCTCTGGCTTGTACTTCCTTGGCCGACATGGTTAGCCAACTTGCCACGCCACGTGTTCTGTGGATGATGCTGCCTTCAGGCGAAGTTACAGAATCCACGTTGGCTCAGTTACAGGCATTGGCTTCCCCTGGCGATACTTTGGTTGACGGTGCTAACAGTAACTACAAAGATTCTGTACGCCGTGCTGCTCAGGCTCAAGAGTTGGGCTTTCACTACATGGATGCCGGTGTGTCGGGTGGAATACATGGCTTGGCCAATGGCTACTGTTTGATGGTGGGTGGCAGCCCAGCTGCACTGCAAGCGGTACAGCCCTACTTAGAAATCCTGGCCCCGGCCGCCGACACAGGCTGGCTGCATGCTGGCCCTGCGGGGGCTGGGCATTTCACCAAAATGATTCATAACGGCATTGAGTACGGCATGATGGCCGCCTTGGCCGAGGGACTGTCGCTTTTGAAAGCGAAAAAAGATTTCGACATTGACCTGGCCGACGTGACCGAGTTGTGGCGTCACGGCTCGGTGGTACGGTCATGGCTATTGGATTTGACCGCGCAAACCCTACAAGCTGATCAGTCTTTAGAACACATCAAAGCCCATGTTCCCGACTCAGGCGAAGGACGTTGGACGGCCAACGAAAGCATTGAATTGGGTGTGCCAACACCTGTGATGACTATGGCGTTGATGTCGCGTTTTGCGAGCCAGGGAGCAGACGATTACGCCAGCAAATTACTCTCCAAAATGCGCCAAGGCTTTGGTGGACATGCGGTTGGAACGACCTGATTAAGGTGCATTTCTGCTGCTGCACTATTTCTATTGGATAACTCAATCTCAGTATTGGGAAATGGCAAATATCCTCGCGTGAAATTCTTCAAAGGTAAACCACATGATGTTCAGCTCAGTTAAGGCAGCCCTGTTACTCTGTGCCGTCTCGTTATTCGGTAACGTTGCGCTGTCTCAGCCTGTGGTGTGGCCGCAAAAAGCTATCAAGATCATCATTCCAGCTGCGGCGGGGTCTGCGCCTGACATCATGACACGCATAGTGGCTCTAGAGTTACAAAAACGTCTTGGGCAACCGGTGGTAGCAGAGAATAAACCCGGCGCGGGTGGGGCGCTGGGCTCAGACATCGTGGCCAAGGCCGCGCCTGATGGCTACACCTTGGTCATGGGCAACATCGGATCGCACGCCATGAACGTGGGCGTGTATCCAAAGTTACCCTACAACCCCATTAAAGATTTTGAGGCTATTGCCATGGTGGCGATCACGCCCAGTGTGATGACCATCTCTAGCGAATCACCTATCAAATCGCTGAAAGAGTTCATTGAGTACGCACGTCAAGAGGGGAAAAACGGCGAGCTCATCACCTTCTCATCAGGGGGCAACGGCAGCTCGTCGCACTTGGCGGGCGAGTACATGAA
>CANCAO010000158.1 GCA_947374105.1 Comamonadaceae bacterium
CCAGCGAGGCGCAAAACGCCACGGTGACGGCTGCTGCGGGTGCGCGTGCGTTGACCGTGAACCTCAATGGCGTGACCGGCGGCGCGATCACGGATGCCACTGCAACGACAGTGAGTGTCAGAAATTCCGGTGCTGCGTCATCCGGCGTCGGTATTAATGCCGCTTCGGCCACGAGTTTGAGTGTCGATGCCACTGGCGCAGCCCTCACATTGGCCGACGCTAGCATAGGGTCTGCAACGTCATTGGTCATCTCGGGAAGCGCCAATGTGGTGATCAACGGCTTGTCTTCCGTGGCATCACTCACCTCAGTGAATGCTTCGGGCTCAACGGCTAGCGTGAGTCTTGCGCCTGTGCTGGCCGCTGGTGTCAGCTACACCGGTGGTTCTGGCATTGACACCATCAGCACCTCAACCGGTGCGACCGTCGCTATTGCGACAGGGGCTGGCAATGACTTTGTGACCTACGGTGGCCCAGTGGGCGTGGGTGGATCTATCAACGGCGGGACCAATACCGACACCATCAGCATGACGGCAGCGCAGGCGGTGACGGCGACAGGTTCAACCGCTTTTGCAACAGCGGTGACCGGTTTTGAAGTATTGAGTTTGTCCGCTGCAACGGGCGCAGCCACAGCCATCAACATGGCCAACGCGGGTGTTAACAACCTGTCTATCGCAGGTGCAACGGGAGCTGCTTTGGCAGTGACCAATGCGGCCGCTGACTTTACCTTGACGCAGCGTGGTGCGACGACGTTTGACAGTTCTGTAGGGTTGGCAGTAGATACAGGTGGCGCTGATAACGTGAATTTGGCGTACATTGCGACCAATGGGTTTACCAGTACAGCGACCATCACCATTACCAATGTTGAAAGCCTCAAAATTACAACGACCGATGCCGATGCGGTCGCGCAGACGACCCTGATCGTGACACCCCTTACGGCGACTGCGGCCACCACAGTCACCGTGGCCGGTAATATGGGCGTGAGCCTGATTGGCGGCATGACGCAGACGGCCTTGACCTCGTTAGACGCTTCTGGCTTGACGACGAGGGGTATTTTTGGTGGCTTGACTTGGACCTCGGGCGCATTGGCAGCACCTGCAACCGTGAAGGGCAGCGCAGCCGGAACTGACACCTTGGATTTGTCTGCTGCCACGGCAGCAGTGACCCTAACCCTAGGAACGGGCGGCAGCACGGTGAAAACAGGCTCGGGCAATGACACGATCACCATCGGTGCGGCGACTGCCGTGAATAACGTCAACGTCGGTAGCGGGACTGATACCGTGATTCTGAATGGCATTCAAACCACCTTCGCCAACATGACGATCATCACGGGCATGGCGGCAGGCGACAAGATCAACCTGTTGGGTGTGAAAAATGGGGCCACAATTACCGCTCAAACAACGATGGGAGGAGCGGCCTTGACAACCCCAGGCACCTTACAGGCAGGCCTAGATGCCGCTACAGCGGGTAATGGCAGCGGCACTACGATCTTCAAGTGGTTCCAGTTGACCGGCAACACTTATATAGTTGAAGACACTTCTGCTGCGGTGACCTTCCAGAATGGAAGCGACACCGTTGTGCAACTGGTGGGCTCATTTGATCTGACGAACTCCAACATTGCTGCAGGTGTGATCACGCTGTAAGCACTCGCCCACGACCATTCACTCCGATCTTTGTTGGGGAAAGTAAAAGCCACCGCTGACCTTCACCGGTGGCTTTTACAATAGGCGGCTCATGGTCACTACCGTCACCGCTTACACCGATCCACGCAACCGAGCCGCTGCGGGCGAGGGTTTTGATGGTGTGGTGCGCGTGGTGGTGGGTAGCAACTATGGCACCGGGGTTTTGCTGTATGACGGTCATGCCGTTCTGACAGCAGCTCATTTGTTCAAGGGCAACGCTACCAGTGCGACGGTGTTGTTTGAAACAACGGCGGGCACCGCGAGTTTGTCTTCGGCGGGTGTTTCACTCATCCCCAGCTACGATCCGGTGCAAGACAATAACGATCTGGCCTTGGTGTGGTTGAGCATCCCCGCCACCGTGACGGCGCAGCGCTACACCCTGTACCGCAGCAGCGACGAATTGGGCCAGACCATGACGATGGTGGGCTATGGTTTGCCGGGCACGGGTGCGACGGGCCAATTGAGCAATTACGTCGGCCCACCCTTGCGTCTTAAAGCCAATAACCAGTTTGATGCGGACATGGGCACGCTAAAGAACACGCTGGGCGCGGTGATGGCTTGGACGCCCATAGCGGGTACGCAGCTGGTGGCAGATTTTGACAGCGGCGCCAGCAACCAAGATGCATTGGGGCGATTGATTAATCAGCCTGGACTGGGCTTGGGACAAAACGAGGGCTTGGTGGCCCCTGGCGATAGCGGTGGGCCGGCGTTTATCAATGGCCAGATTGCGGGCATTGCCAGTTACACCGCCAGCTTGGCGTTGGGTAGTGTTCATCCGGATGTGGATGGGGCGGTTAACAGCAGTTTTGGTGAGATCGCTGCTTGGCAGCGGGTGAGCGCCTACCAGCAGTGGATTGACCAAAGTCTGCGGGCGCACTACCCGAATGCACCTACCCAAGCCGCAGCCGTGCAAAAGACAGTGATCGAGGGCAATAGCGGCACAAGTTATGCCTATTTTCTGTTGCAATTCACGGGGGTGCGGAGTGACCCTAACCAGTGGTTGAGCGTGGACTACACCACGCGCGATGGAACGGCCACAGCGGGGCAGGACTATTTGAGCGTTGCTGGGAAACTGGTGCTATACCCAAACGAAAATCAGGCCGTCATTCCGGTGGAAATCATCGGGGATACCACCCCCGAGCCGAATGAAACCTTCTACCTGGATGTCACCAACCCGGTGGGCGGCAGCTTTGGGGTGGGCGTAGTGACGCTCACGGCCATGCGGACGATTTTGAATGATGACGGCGGCATCTTTGCTGGATAATTCAGCCTTGGTCTGCCGCTTGTAAAGCGGTGGTGTTTTGCCTTTAAGAAAGCCTCCATGCCGATCATCAAAATTGACAACAAAGACTACGAACTTGACACTCTGCCCGATCAGGCCAAGGCTCAACTGGCCAGCCTTCAGTTTGTCGATACCGAGCTACAGCGTCTCAGTGCCAAAGCGGCCGTACTGCAAACCGCGCGCGCGGCCTATGCCAAGGGTTTGAGTGATGTGCTTCTGAACACCCCGTCAATCACGGGTGGGGACACGATTAAGCTGGGGTGATGACGGGCCCTGCACTGCTTCAACGCATCACCACGGAGTATGTGGAGGTTGAGGATCGGATTCGTCTTGTCGCAGAGGTGCACGGTGACACCACTATGGTTTTGTGGTTAAGCCAGCGCTTATTGGGGCGACTGTTGCCTAGCTTGATCCAGTGGCTTGATGGGCAGGGGGGTAGTGATGCCACCTGGGCCCATCTGTTGCATGAATTTGCCCAGCAGACGGCGCAATCCGAATTGACGCCGCAAGCGCCAGTTAGAGCCGCGGTGGACGGGCCTAGTTGGCTGGTGCAGTCTGTGGACGTTGGTTGCTCTGCCAATCTTATGACTCTGACATTTAGAGATGGATCAGGGCAAGCGGCTACGTTGAATTTGGAAGTTACGCCGATGCGTCAATGGCTTTCTATTTTGCGGGATCTTTGCCAAAAGGCGGCGTGGACTTTGGAGATGTGGCCCGAGTGGTTTGAAGGCGGTACCAAGGTGGTAAGCGCGAAAAGACTGACGTTTCATTAAACAACTGAAACGGCTTTTGGCTGCATTTTAAAAATTCATATAGGACATGCTCTATAATTCCTATATGAATTTAAATCTGCGGATTCCGCTGAACACGAATGCAGAGCAGTTGGCCAGCTTGCTGGCCCTGCAGTCGGCGTTTGCGCAGGTTTGCAATGCGTTAGCGCCGACGGTGCAGCAAACCCGGGTGTGGAACCGGGTGACCTTGCATCATTTGAACTATCGCAGCTTGCGCGAGCGTTTTCCTGCGATGGGCTCGCAGATGGTGTGCAATGCTATTTACTCAGTGTCGCGCACGTGTCGGGTGGTGTTTCAGCATCCACAGAGCCCTTATAACTTGGCCAGCTTGGGTGACCGGCCGCTGCCTTTGTTGCGTTTTGCCGATACCTGCCCTGTGTATTTTGACCGGCACACCTTGAGTGTGAAAGATGGACAGCTGTCGATGTATACGCTGGAGGGCCGTCTGCATTTCGCGTTGGCCTTGCAGCCCGCCGATGAGGCGAACTTCAAGACCATGAAGTTACGTGAAATTGTGCTGGCGCGCCGTGTGGATGGCGTATTCGAATTGTCATTTTTATTGTCTGATGAACAAGATAAATCAGCGCCTGAGCTGGAGTTGTCTGCAAGCGCTGAAGTCCCGGAATATGTGTTGGTCGAGGAGGCCGTATGAATCCCAGTAAACCCCCGTCAGAACTGCGCGAAGCGATTAGCTCGTTGCAGCCTTATTTCAAGCAGGCCGCTTGGTTTAGTCTATTTTCCAGTCTCTTGGTGTTGGCGCCGTCGGGTTATATGCTGGAGGTGTATGACCGGGTGGTCAATAGCCGTAACCACATGACTTTGGCCATGCTCACGCTTCTGGTGTTGGCTGCTTATATTTTGATGGAGGTGTTGGAGTGGGTGCGTTCTGAGGTTATGCACGACGCCGCCATGGCACTTGACCGTCGAATGAGCAATCGGATTTTCAGCGCTATTTTTGAGGCTAATTTGAAAAAAATGCCTGGCGGATCGAACCAGCCGATGAATGACTTTCGGATCGTGCGTGATTTTTTACACGCGCCGGTCGTGCTGGCTTTGATGGAGGCCCCGGTATCCCTGGTTTTCCTGGTGCTCATTTTTGCCATTAGTCCGGTCTTGGGTTGGTCTGCTGTTGTGGCGGCCATCGTTCAAACTTTTGTGGGCTGGCTCAATGAGCGCAGCACCCAGCCACCGCTGCTCGCCGCTAATCGCAGCGCCATTGCCGCGCAGCAATATGCCGACGGCACTTTGCGAAATGCACAGGTGATTGAGTCGATGGGCATGTTGCGTGATATTCATCGCCGCTGGATGGACAAGCAGCGCGAATTTTTAGCGCTGCAGGCGCAAGCGTCT
>CANCAO010000159.1 GCA_947374105.1 Comamonadaceae bacterium
TCGCCCAGACCTTTTAAAATTTGCCTCAAACCTTCACGCACTAGCGCGTGATCGTCAACGATAAGAATTTTCAAATGGCGCTCCGCAGGGCGTTGGTGTGTATAAATTGAATGTTATCCCAAGGTCTAAAAAAAACCCGCCAATGGCGGGTTTTAATTGCGCGTTATATTTTTAACCGCCATGAATCTTCATCATCAAAGGCACGATCAAGAGCGCCACGATGTTGATGATCTTGATTAACGGGTTGATGGCTGGGCCAGCCGTGTCCTTGTAGGGGTCACCCACCGTGTCGCCGGTCACTGCCGCTTTGTGGGCCTCCGAGCCCTTGCCACCGTGGTTGCCGTCTTCGATGTATTTTTTGGCGTTGTCCCAGGCACCGCCGCCGGTGCACATGGAGATGGCCACAAACAGGCCGGTCACGATGGTGCCCATGAGAAGGCCACCCAGCGCGGCGGGGCCGAGCAGCAGGCCCACCAGCACGGGGACGATCACGGGCAGCAGGGATGGAACCATCATCTCTTTGATGGCTGCACTGGTCAGCATGTCAACCGCAGCGCTGTAGTCTGGCTTGCGCTTGCCGGCCATGATTTCACCGTCGGCAAACTGGCGACGCACTTCCACCACCACGGAGCCCGCAGCGCGGCCCACGGCCTCCATCGCCATGGCACCGAAGAGGTAGGGAATCAAGCCACCGATGAACAGGCCGATGATGACCATCGGGTTGCTCAGGTCAAAGCTGATGACCTTGCCAAAGCCTTCGAGCTTGTGGGTGTAGTCGGCAAACAGCACTAGGGCGGCCAGACCGGCCGAGCCAATGGCGTAGCCCTTGGTCACGGCCTTGGTGGTGTTGCCCACAGCGTCCAGCGGGTCGGTGATGTCACGCACGCTAGCGGGCAATTCGGCCATCTCGGCAATGCCACCGGCGTTGTCGGTGATGGGGCCGTAAGCGTCCAGTGCCACCACGATACCGGCCATGCTGAGCATGGAGGTCGCGGCAATGGCAATGCCGTACAGGCCAGCCAGGTTAAAGGCCGTCCAGATCGCAACGCAGACAAAAATCACTGGCCAAGCGGTTGAGCGCATGGACACACCTAAGCCAGCAATGATGTTGGTGCCGTGGCCCGTAGTGGACGCTTGTGCGATGTGCTGCACCGGGGCGTATTGCGTGCCGGTGTAGAACTCGGTGATCCACACCAGGGCAGCGGTCAGCACCAGACCCACGGCGCAAGCACCGAACAAGGCCATCTGGCTGCCAGTCGCTTTGATCGCGTTGTCGGGGATGATCCACATCGTCACGAAGAAGAAGGCGATCAGCGACAAGCCACCTGCCACCGCCAAGCCCTTGTAGAGCGCAGGCATCACGTTCTTCATTCCCGGCGAGGCCTTGACGAAGAAGCAGCCAATGATGGAGGCAACGATAGACACCGCGCCCAGGGCCAGCGGATAAACCACAGCGGCCGTGCCAGCACCCGTGACCATCAATGCACCCAGCACCATGGTGGCAATCAGCGTGACGGCGTAGGTCTCAAACAGGTCAGCGGCCATACCGGCGCAGTCACCCACGTTGTCACCCACGTTGTCGGCAATCACGGCGGGGTTACGTGGGTCGTCTTCGGGGATGCCGGCTTCGACTTTGCCCACCAGGTCAGCACCGACGTCAGCGCCTTTGGTGAAGATGCCACCGCCCAGACGGGCAAAGATGGAGATCAGCGATGAGCCAAAGGCAAAGCCGATCAGCGGATCCAGCATCTTGGCCAGGTTTTTGTCAGGCGTCAGGTTGCCGTTGCCGACCAAAAACCAGTAGAACGCCGTGACGCCCAGCAGGCCCAAGCCCACGACCAGCATGCCGGTAATGGCGCCGCCTCGAAAAGCGACGTCTAACGCTGGGCCAATGCCCTTGGTGGCGGCTTGTGCAGTGCGCACATTGGCACGCACCGACACGTTCATGCCGATGAAGCCGCAAGCGCCCGAGAGCACCGCACCGATGATGAAGCCCGTGGCGGTGAGGCCGCCAAGGAACAAGCCGATGAGAATGGCCAGAACGACACCGACGATGGCAATCGTTTTGTACTGCCGAGCCAGGTAGGCCGCAGCACCGGTTTGAATGGCGGCTGCAATCTCTTGCATACGCGCGTTGCCGGCGTCTTGGGAAAGAATCCAGTTGCGCGCCCAAAAGCCGTAACCTACGGCGATGAGCCCGCAGACGAGCGCCAAAATCAGCGCTGAGTTGCCTGTCATATGTATCTCCTGTTGTGTTGATTCGCTTGAGGGTGGCAACGCTAGGGGCACTGCCACCAATGCGTTGCTTCCTCGTTGCGCACCCTCAAAGAGGTCTGACAGAACAATTGGCCAACGGGCGGACTGTAACTTGAAAAAAGCTGCGTCTCAGGTGGAAGTCAGGTGCAAGCAAGTAAAATCAGGGTTAATACTTATCCGTATTTGATTTAACTTAATCCAAAGAGCAAATCCATGTCACTTGACAAAGTTACCCCTGGCAAAAATGCCCCCGAAGCCTTCAATGTGATCATCGAAATCCCAATGAATGCTGATCCTGTGAAGTACGAGGTTGACAAGGAATCCGGCGCTATTTTTGTGGATCGCTTCATGAGCACGTCCATGCACTACCCCACCAACTATGGCTATGTGCCCAGAACACTCAGCGGTGATGGTGATCCGGTTGATGTGTTGGTCATCACTCCCGTGCCTTTGATCCCTGGCGTCGTGGTGACTTGCCGCCCCATCGGTATCCTGATGATGGAAGACGAAGCCGGTATGGATGGCAAGGTGTTGGCTGTACCCGTCGACAAAAAATGCTCGCTCTATACCCAGTGGCAAAAGCCTGAAGACATGAATCCTTTGCGCCTGAAAACAATCTCCCATTTCTTTGAACACTACAAAGACCTAGAAGATGGCAAGTGGGTCAAGATTTTAGGATGGGAAGGCGTGGACTCAGCCAAGAAAGAAATCATGGACGGCATTGCCAATTACGAGCAAGCTGGCAAGTAAGGCGTTTCGACTTATTTTTAGAAGGAATGCCCATTTAAGTTTCTGAAATTACCCGTGTGAGGATTTTTCAAAAAATAGCGCCTGCAGAGATTGCTCTGCAGGCGCTATTCATTTTAGAGTGGGCAAATTGCTGGTAAAAATGCGACAAAGGTTTGATGGATGCGCGGTGGTGACGGTGTAATTATCTTAATAATGTGAAATAAATCACCGACTTACTTAATTGCTGAGCGTTTGCCTTTGCATAAGTTTTGTTCCTGATGTCAAATCAGCTTTAAGTTAAATTCAAAATGAGCCGAAATGGTATTCAGCTTGAAAATTAATTGAATGCAAGGGGAGTGTGAGCGCTTCGGCAAGGCAGCGTAGATTGATCTAGTCGAGGATATTCATTTAAGTTGTCGTGCAACCTGTTATTGAGCCTAATCCAATCCATGCTATTTTTCTAAATAGTCGCGACTGGCTTGGCCGTGTGAAAGTTATACCCGTTACGTGGCTGGTCGCATTGTTGTTTGCGATGCTTTCTCTGCCCGGTTGTGGCGGGTTGGTCGGTGATTACGCAAACAATAGCTACACCACTAACGCACCTCTTCCGGGGCTCACCCCGATTCGGCCCGCGAACAGTGTGTCAAATAGTCGCAGAGTCAAGCCGGTTCTTGTTGATCCAGACCCGGAAAGTATGCCCAACGTTAATGTGTGGTTGTACTCATCTCTGGCATCTCAAGAGCACTTAATGAAGCAGGGTGCTGATCCGACCTCGGGCATGCGGATATGGGAAGGTTATTTACGCCAAAGTAACATGCCATTTGCACGAATCACTGGGCCATCAAGCCTGGCTCGCATTGCTACTCCTGGGGTATTGATCCTAGCCTCAATCATGGTGCTGAGCGATGCCGAAAAGCAAGCTGTTTTGCAGTGGCGCGATCGTGGAGGCGCTATTTTGTCAACCTGGTTAACAGGCACCCATTCGGCGACGGGTGAGTTAACGGGTTTTGATTTCATGCGCGATGTACTAGATGTCGATGTGGTGGGCAACACTCAAGACGAGGAGGAGGACAACTTCATGATCGTGCATGGAGACAATCCCGTATCCAACAGTCTGGCAGCAGGTACGCGAGTGTGGCTAGAGCGTGTGCCAGGTCAACTCCCTTTGCGCTTGGTTGGCAAGCAAGAGTCCGCCCAAATCATGAACTGGTCGCGGGGTGTGGATGTGAAAAAGCCTTCTGGTCTGATCACCTACAACGAGAGAAAAATGCCTTCTGGCCTGTACTCACGCACCGTGACTGTGGGCTACCCTGAGCAGAACTGGATACGTTCTGACCCCAAGCATCTCAAGGCCATCTCTGGCGATGTTTTTGCGTGGCTGCTCAGGCAACCACGGGCTTATTTAAGTGCTTGGCCTTTTCCTTACCAGGGTGGGGTATTGCTTGCCTTGCAAGCTGCAGAGCAAATGACAGAAGGAGAATTGGCCATTGCCAAAACTATTACCGACATGGATGGGCGAGCCACCTTCTATGTAAACGGTAGCAACGCGGTCAAGGATGCGCCCATGGTCAAAAAGGTGCAAGCCTTGGGCCACGAAATCGCTTATTTGGGTGACAGCTTTGAAGCGTTCAAAGGTCAGCCTGAAAAAAAGCAGGCTGAACGCTTGGATGAGATGCAAAAACAGTTCGCTACGGCAGGTATTGTCGTGCCCATGCCTGCGAGTTTTGCAGTACCACTGGACTCGTATGACGCCACAACACTACGGCTGTTGAAAGAACGCAAGTTTGACAACTACTTAGCTTTTACGGAGGTGTCAGAAAGTAGTTTGCCTTTTGTGACAAGCAAAACAGACATGGCGACAGGCGCAACCGTGGTGCTTCCACGTACTCTTATTGGCCCGGAAGAGGCACTTGAAGAAGACTCTAAGGCAGGCTTGGACAACTTCTTGGGTGGCCTTGGCCTCTCGATTCGAATGGGCGCTTTGTCGGTCGTGCGTATTCCATCGCAATCTTTGTTGCTGCCTGAACAGCGAAAACGCATTTTTGAAAAAATGAAATCAGTTCGT
>CANCAO010000160.1 GCA_947374105.1 Comamonadaceae bacterium
ACCAAGTCGTTCTCCAGCACGTAGCGGCGAATCTCGCTCTCGCCACTGCCTGCGCCGCCGGTGAACAGGGGTGAGCCGTTCAGCACAATGCCAAAGCGGCTGCCGCCGTCTACGGCGGGGCGCATCTTGGCAATGAGGTGCAGCAAGAACAACAACGAGCCATCGCTGACCCGTGGCAGGCCGGGGCCAAAGCGGCCGTTGTAGCCTTGTTGCTCGGCTTCTTTGCGAATTACCGCTTCGATCTTTTTCCACTCCACACCAAAGGGCGGGTTGCTGAGGGCGTAGTCAAACACCTTGCCATTCAGGCCGTCAGCAGACAGGGTGTTGCCAAAGATGATGTTGGCAATGTCTTGGCCTTTGATGAGCATGTCGGCCTTGCAGATGGCGTAGGACTCGGGGTTGAGCTCCTGGCCGTACATCACCAACTTGGCATCGGGGTTGAGGCTGACCAGATGTTCACCGGCCACGCTCAGCATACCGCCAGTGCCTGCGGTGGGGTCATACAGGCTGCGCACCACGCCGGGCTTGGTCAAAGCAGCATCGTCTTCAATGAAGAGCAGGTTGACCATGAGGCGGATGACCTCACGCGGGGTGAAGTGCTCCCCCGCCGTTTCGTTGGACAGCTCGGCAAATTTGCGGATCAGCTCCTCAAACACCGCGCCCATTTCGGCGTTGCTGACCTTGTCGGGGTGCAAATCAATGGTGGCGAATTTCTCGGTCACCATGTAGAGCAGGCCAGACTTGGCGAGCTTGTCGATCTGGGTGTGGAACTCGAAGCTCTCAAAGATGTCACGCACTGCGGGGCTGAAGGCTTGCAGGTAAGCGCGCAGGTTTTCGCCAATGTGGTCTTGGTCGCCCATGAGCTTCTTCAAGTCCAGGGCTGAGGTGTTGTAGAAGAACTGACCGGATTTGCGCAGCAGGAAGGGCTCGGGGTTCAGGCCCGCTTTCTCTCGCATGGCCTTTTCGGCCAGCACATCGGCCTTGGTGGTCTCCAGCACGCAGTCCAAGCGGCGCAGCACGGTGAAGGGCAAAATGACTTTGCCGTATTCAGACTGCTTGTAGTCCCCGCGCAGCAGGTCGGCGACGGACCAGATGAAGGATGAGAGATTGGGGTTTTGGGGGGATGTGCTGGTGGCCATGTGGGGTGATCTTACTTGCGGCGCGCTGATCTGACTCCGCCCAAAGCGGCCACCATTTCCAGCACCTTGCCCAAGCGCCCTGCGTCTGCCACCTCTATCGTTAGAGACATCCAGACCGCGCCCTTGCTCGACTGGGTGTGGGCAGCAATCACATTGATTTTTTGTTTGGTAAACACCTCGGTCACATCACGCAACAGGCCCAGGCGTTCGGCCGCCTGCACGATAACGTCCACCGGGTAGAGAGGGGTGTGGCCATGGGTGGCTGACTGTGTGAGCTTGGGCTGCCCCCAGTCAACGTCAATCAAACGGTCGCCATTGCGGGCGGCCATCTCGCGCAGGTTCACGCAGTCGGACCGGTGCACGCTCACGCCCTTGCCGCGCGTGACAAAACCGCGAATGGCATCGGGCGGTGCAGGCTTGCAGCATTTGGCCAATTGGGTCAGCAGGGAATCCACCCCGACCACCAGGACGCCCCCTTGTGAGCGGTCATCGGTGCTGGATTTTTTCAGCAAGGCCTGCTCATCCTGGGGGGCAACGACCTCGGGCGGGCGCAACACGGCCTCAACACTGTGCAAGGAGAACTCGTCCTTGCCCACCACCTCAAACAAATCGTCCGCCGAATGAAAACCGAGTTGTGCGGCCAAGTCGTCCAACTTCACCGCTGTTTTGCCCAGGCGTTGCAGCAGTTTTTCAACCGCCTCACGGCCCCGCGCCACTGTCTCGTGCATGGCGAGCGCGTTGAACCAGGCACGCACCTTGGAGCGCGCCCTGGGGCTGGCGATAAAGCCCAGCTCGGGGTTGAGCCAGTCACGCGACGGGCCGCCCTCTTTGACCGTCACCACCTCAACGGTCTGGCCATTCTTCAAGGGCGTATTCAAGGGCACCAGCGCGCCGTCCAAGCGTGCACCCCGGCAGCGATGGCCCAAATTGGTATGCACGCTGTAGGCAAAGTCCACCGCCGTAGCGCCTTGGGGCAACTCCACGATGGCGGCGTCTGGCGTGAGCACGTAGATGCGGTCTTCCAAAACACCCGCCGCCTGCTGGGTGCCGCTCAGGTCACGCTCCCAAGCCAGCAACTGGCGCAGCACAGCAATTTTGGCGTCGTAAGCGCTGCTGGCCGACACGCCCGTATAGCCCTTGGTGCCTGCCTCTTTGTAGGCCCAGTGCGCGGCTACGCCGTGCTCGGCATGGTCGTGCATGGCTTGGGTGCGAATTTGAACTTCAATGGCTTGACCCGCAGCGTTGCACACGATCGTATGCAAGGACTGATATCCATTGGCCTTCGGCTTGGCAATGTAGTCGTCAAACTCCTGCGTCATCGGTTGAAACTGGCTGTGCACCCAGCTCAGGGCTGCATAACAGTCGGGCACCGAATTGACCACGATGCGCAACGCGCGGATGTCATAGAGCTGATCAAAGCCGAGCGACTTGCCCCGCATTTTTTTGACAATGCTGTAGATGTGTTTGGGGCGGCCCGTGACCTGCGCTGCAACGCCTTGGACTTGCAGTTCAGTCGCCAGTTGCAAGCGCAACTGCTCGACATAGATTTCGCGTTCCATCCGCTTTTCGTCGAGCAAGCGTGCCACTTCGCGGTAGGTGTCGGGCTCCAGAAAGCGAAAGGACAGGTCTTCCATCTCCCACTTGATCTCCCAAATGCCCAGTCGATTGGCCAACTGCGCGAACACCTGGAGCGACTCCGCCGCTAGCCCAGGTGGCACGGGCGCTTTGGTTGCTGCGAAATAGCGCAGGGTCTGCAAGCGTGAGGCCAGACGCAGCATCACCACACGCAGATCGCGCGAAAACGCCAGCAGCATCTTGCGCACGTTTTCATTTTGAGAAGTGGCATTGGACGTGCGGGCTTGCTGCTGCACATGAACCAGCTTGGTGACCTCCAACGCCAGGTCGGCAAAGTTGACGCCAAAGGCCTTGGCAATCACATCCTGCGGTTTGTTCAGGTGTGTACTGGCATAGACCAGATAGCTTGCGGCCTGCATGGCCTGTGAGCCACCGATGGTCTTGAGGATGTCGGCCACCGCGTCCGCGTGGGCCAGAGTGTTTTCGCCTGTGGGCAAGGTTTCACCCAGCAACAAAGGCTCCGCAAAAACACGTGCCCGCGCCAACACCTGGGCTTGTTCAAGCCCAGGCTCTGACGTGGCCGCAATCACCTCAGGCAGGCGTGATGTGTCTTGGGGCTCGGATGAGTTACTTTTCATGCGCCCTTCACGCCTCACCCAACAAGAAGTCGCTCACCACCTGCACCTGATCTGCTGCGACCAACATGGGCGCGTGGCCGACCCCGGAAAACTCCACCAAACGCGCCTTGGGGCCACGCTGCGTCATCGTTTGCGCCGTCTCTACGGAGAGCAAATCCGACTGCGCTCCACGCGTCAGAAGGGTTCGGGCCTGAATCTGGTCATACAACTGCCACAGCGCTGCCTCGCCCTGCGCCACAGCCTCTTGTGTGAATGCACGAAAAGGCAAGGCAATGCTTGGGTCGTAGTGCATGACAAAGCCGCCCTGTGCGTCACCGGCGGGCTTGAGCATGGGCTTGGTCAGCGCCAGCCACTGCTCTGGCGTATGCGGGCCAAAGGTGGGGGAAACTGCCCACATCATTTGAGCGGCTTGATCCACCGATGCAAATCGCACCGGCTGCCCCAGATAGGCCGCAATACGCTTCAAAGCCTGCCACTCGAGCACCGGCCCCACATCGTTCAACACCAAACGACGAATGTCGAGCCCCGGGTTGGCTGCCAAGGCAATCAGGCCGCCCATGCTGGTGCCCACCCAATCCAGGGTGGTGGGGGCCAGATGACGCACCAGGGCCTGCATATCGGCGGCGTAAAAAGGCACTTGGTAGCCCATCGGTTCTTTGAGCCAATCACTTTTCCCACGGCCCACCACGTCTGGGCAGACCACGCGCAAGCTCGCAGGTGCGCGAGCGCACAGGGCCTGTGCCAGCACATCAAAGTCACGCCCCTGGCGTGTCAGGCCATGCACACACAGCACGACATGGCTGGCTGTGGGCGAACCCCATTGCCAGTAGGCCATGTTATGGCCTTGGGCGGTATCGGGGCAATGAATGTGGTGCAGGGAAGGTTCGGTCATGGCTTGTGGTGTGAGAGATCAGTCGCGAAAATTTATCGCAAGCTCAAGGCTTGAGATAATCAGTGGCTTGACATCATCCTAATTCAATCGAGCCCCCTTTTTCGGAGAATACCCATGCTCAAAGGCAAAACAGCACTCGTCACCGGCTCCACCAGCGGCATTGGCCTAGGCATCGCCAAGGCTCTGGCACGCCAAGGAGCCAATATCGTCATTAACGGCTTTGGCGATGTGGAAGGCCCCAAGGCCGAGATTGCCGCTTTTGGCGTGCAGGTAGCCCATCACAACGCTGACATGAGCCGCCCCGAAGAGATTGAGGCGATGATGGCCTTTGCCGCCGCGAAGTTTGGCCGGGTGGATATTTTGGTGAACAACGCAGGCATTCAACATGTGGCCCGCATCGAGAACTTCTCGACCGAGCGCTGGGATGCCGTGATCGCCATCAACCTCAGCAGCGCCTTTCACGCCACGCGCCTGGCCCTGCCCGCCATGCAGGCGGCCAACGAGGGCAAGGGCTGGGGCCGCATCATCAACGTCGCGTCTGCACACGGTTTGGTTGGCTCCCCTGAAAAATCAGCCTATGTGGCGGCCAAGCATGGCCTGGTGGGCTTGACCAAAGTCACCGCGCTGGAAAACGCCACCACTGGTGTGACCTGCAACGCCATTTGTCCCGGCTGGGTGCTCACCCCCATTGTGCAAAAGCAACTGGACGCCAAAGTGGCCGCGCAAGGTATTACGAACGAGGCCGCGACCGAACAACTGCTGAGAGAAAAAGAACCCTCCA
>CANCAO010000161.1 GCA_947374105.1 Comamonadaceae bacterium
GAAGCACATCATGAGCCGTATGCACAACCCCCCACATCCCGGCGCAGTTCTGCATGAGTGGCTGGCCGATGTCAGCGTCACGCAGGCGGCGGCCTTGCTGGGCGTGACCCGTGCCTACCTGTCGCGCATCCTGCATGGGCACGCTAGCATTTCTGCCGACATGGCGCTGCGTCTGTCGGACTTGCTGGGCACCAGTGCCGAGTTGTGGCTGGGCATGCAAAGCGCCTACGACCTGTGGCAGGCCGCGCAGCAGCCGCGCCCACCGGTGCAGCGCTTGGCCGTGGCCTGATCGTCGTCCCCGAACTTTGCTCACACCGCCCCCACGCTGCTCACCACTTCAGCCTCAAACCCGAACACATCCACCACCCGTACGCACACCTTGCGCGGGCCGTCTTTTTGGGGAACGGTGACGCAGGCTTGCGTCACCACGCGCAGCGCGTCGGCATCGTTGGCGGTGTTGCCCCGGTAGTCTTGCCAGACCGAGCGGAACACCTTGCCGTCGTAGTCCGGGTCCACCGCCCAGTATTCAATCAAGGCCAGCGGCTCGGCGTTGGCCACGGCTTGCAGCTTGGCGCGGTTGGCATCGTCCAGGTTGATGGCCTCGGGCGAGAGCAGCACGTAGTTCTTGAGCTTGATGGTGAGCGTTTCAGTCGGTGCCTCATCCGCCACACCCTCCGTTCGCCCTGAGCGGGTCGAAGGGCTGCGCTCGATGGGGTGAATCGTCAGGTATTGCAGACTTGAAAACCGCACCTGCCCGCGCAGCTTGTCCAGCCCACCTTTTTTCTTGAGCCGGTCCATCAGGTCGGGTGGAATCACCAGCACCTCCAGGCGCGAATCGTTCAGCGCGGTGATGGTCTCGCCAATCGAGGGCTCAAAGTTCCAGCCCAGCACCACCACGCGGTCCCAACCGCCCAGCAGGTTGTCGCGCTGCGCAACCGCCTTCTTGAGCGTGGCCATGCCTGTGAGCTTGTTGGGCGAATCGGCCAGCACCAGCGTCTTGCTGCCGCTCCGCTTGCCCATGCTGCCACCCAAGTCCATGCCCGCGATCTGCCCCAGGTTGCGCTGCGGGTTCACATCCACCGGCAAGGGCAGCGCGCCATAGAGCGAGAGCACAATCTGCGACAAATCACCAATACGAAAGTCCCGCCCCAGCGTGGCCTTGGCCGCCTCCACCTGGTAGTCGCCAATGGCCTGGTATAGAAAGGGCTTGGCATCCAGATCGATCAGGCGTTTGCGCATGATCATGCAGGCGGGTTTGCCGAGGTCGGTGGTGATCCAGCGGCGTCCTAGTTTTTCAGCGACGGCGGCGGTGGTGCCGGAGCCACCGAACAAATCTAGTACAACCCCATCTTCTGGACATGAAGCGATGATGATTCGTTCCAGCAATTTAGCCGGTTTCTGAGTGCTATAGCCCGACTTCTCCTCTGACATTCCTGTTATTACCGGTATATCCGTCCAGATATCAGTCATAGGGCTACCATCCCCCAAGTAAATTTTCTTCTGATATCGAACACCGTCAGGCCCGGGAGTAGAAGTAAACCGATATTTACCATGCTCATCTTCATACTTGTAATGACCAAGGCTTCCATCGCTGTAGTCAGCGTATTGCGTAAAAAAATGGAAATTCGTGGGGTTTTTTGTATAGAAGAAAATGCTGTCGTGTTTTCTCTGCCAAATACTTGTACGCGCTTTAAACAACGCGCCGTATGCCCAAATAACGCTATTTTGAAAACAGCCTTTCCCAAATACTTCATCCATCACCAGCTTCACGTAATGCCCTACATGCCAATCCAGATGCACGTAGATTGAGCCGGTGTCGGCCAGCAGCTCACGCATCAGGATCAGGCGCGGCGTGATCATGGCGAGGTACGAGGCCGTGCCGTCGCTCCAGGTGTCGGAGTAGGCGAACTGTTCGATTACCGTGGGCTTTTGCTCCAGCTCCACGCCGGGTAAGTTCACCTTGGTGCGGTAGTCGGCCTTGCTGTCAAACGGCGGGTCGATGTAGATCAAATCCACCTTGCCGCGCAAAGACGGCGTGTGCTCATCGCCCGCCAGCAGCGCGGCCATCGCCAGCAGGTTGTCGCCGTAGATCAGGCGGTTGGCCCATGGCTGCCCTTCGACAAGCTCAGGGCGAATGGTGTGGGCGGCCTGCTGTGCTGCCCGGTTCTGCGCAGTCACCCAATCCACCGCCGCTGCATCCTTGGCGGGTAGCACCACCTCACGGGTTTGCAGCGTCACGCGCTGACGGCTTTCGATGCTCTCCAGCATGCGCTCGGCGGTCTTGCGCCCATTGGCAACGATCTCGGGGAGTTGTTCGAGCAGTGATTTGGGCATGACTTCTTGTTCATCGGAAAGTGAACAGGAAGTTTATTTCAAAATGAACAACAAGTTTCATATCGAAGGGCGAAAAACTTAACTTTTGGTTCATGAATGAAAAAGCTGAATTTGCCGCCCGCCTGCGCGAAGCCATGACCCAATCGGGCTACCCTTTGCGGCCTGTGGTCTTGGAGCGTGAGTTCAATACCCGCTACTGGGGGCAATCAGTGACCATGCAGGCCGTGCGCAGGTGGCTGCGTGGTGAGGCCATTCCATCGCAAGAAAAATTGCAGGTGCTGGCCGATTGGCTCAAAGTCGAGCCACAAGTGCTGCGTTTTGGTGAAGCCGTGCGCCAGTCTGTGCAGCAGCACAAGCAACGCTGGGACGAAGGTGTTGGCTACCAGGAGCGAGAAGCGTTTGAAGCGTTCTTGCAGTTGCCCGCCCCGCAACGGAAGATTGTGCGGGAGGTGATCTTGGCGTTTGCGAAGGCGGGGAAGGTTGAGGCTGCGGGTGGGTGAGGGCTATATTCGAGACGTTTTTCTTCGTTCTCAAGTCAGGATCAACCTGATCAATTTACAGATCGGGAGAGTACGTACGACATGCTTGCAAAAGAAAATTTGCTAGCAGTCGTATCTCGACCCTGCCTTGCGTGGAGACCTCATACTCTTTCCAGCATGCCTCAAATGCACTCTTTTTGTCGGTCATCTCGTAGCATTCGACCATTTTCTCAAACAAGCAGTGCACGTTCGAATGCTGCACGTGATAGTTGAAGTTCGTATGAGGGTTCGCGCTCTCGTAAATTTCACATAGAAATTTCTCTGGAGGGACTGTTCCCGGTAGAAAAAAAAGACCATCTTGTTGGGGGTACAGAGGGGTGCTGTTTTTGTTCAGTTCCGACTTCATGTCTCCGTCTAGGATGCAAGCATGACCACTCCTGATTTTGACTTTTTGGAAGATGCGTTGCCGCACTAGGAAGTTTTGGTACGTATCGCTCGCTGAGCCCGACTCGATCAGATTGATGAGTCTCGAATTGATTCCCGGAATTTTTCGCATTTCCAGTTCAAGTAAGGATTTTTGGATGATCCACTTCGCAGTTTCATCCTCGCAGAAGACATCCACAAGCGGATAAGCTTCCGAATCCATTTTGGATAGTGCGGCATTTATGCTGATCGGACAAATGGGCGAACTTGAACCATTTTTTGATTCGATGAATACTCTTGCTTTTTCGGGTACGCAGGATATAACGGTGGAACTGTGTGAGGTGATGATGAATTGCTTTTGGTCTCGGGAAGATATTTCAAAAATAACGTCCATCAGGCGACGCTGCACTTTGGGGTGCAGTCCCAGTTCCAGTTCGTCTATCAGTACCAGCGAATTCTTTGGGGCTAGTGCGCAATCAATCAATATTCTGGACAGCACATCCTCACCAGATGCCGAGTTGTAGCTTGAGTAGCTGCTTGCAGTAGAAAATCCAAACAAGTCTCGTCCGAGGTGATCTGCGAGTTTTTTAAGAGAATAGCTCTCCTCCAGCACGTAAGAGAGGCATTCCTCAATGAACTTTTGATTCACTGTACTGGTGACGGGGGCACCTACTGCCGTCTTGGCCTTCTTGTGTAAGACAGGCGAGTGATGCCTTGCGGGAAGTATCCGATCTAAATCAAGGTAAACGACACTCACACCCTTGATCTGGGATTCTTTTTTGCCGAGCCCATTCCATTTTTTGGTATCGAATTTACGTTGACCACGTTTCCACTCGGTCTTGTTGCCAGACTTTATCTGGAGATGGTATGCCCAATCTTTGTCTTGTGTGTCGTGGGTTGTGAATTTAAGAACGTCGCTCCATGTTTGACGCTCTAATTTGCCATTTGTGTAATTCCTTTTTTTAAATTCAAAATGGCTACAGGCAATTGAAAGGAGCGCCGTGGTCTTTCCGGACTTGTTTGATCCGGAGATTACAGTTACTGGGTAATTGAACTCAATATTCAATTGTGGAATGTGGCGGAAGTTTTCGAACTTCGCTCCGTGGATGAACCTCGGGTATTGCTTTTCTTCACTTAGATTGGCTTTTTTAAAGACGGCGTCGTGCGCGCTGCGTGGATTGAGTGCCATGTATTAGAAAAAAATGAAAAGGGCTTGTTTGTCTGAACTCTGTCTGGCTGAAGCGGCTATGCCTTCACCGGCTTGACGGCTTTTTTCCGAGCGGGTTTTTTGACTTCGACAGCCGTCACAGGATTGACCACAGAAGCATCCACACCAAGCGGGCTGGACTCGGGGCATTTGGCCAAGCCAATGCCAGCGACAGCCACCACAGCGCCGGGGGCTACGAGTGTCGGGTCAGGCCCGACCGATCCAACGGCAATGTTGAACTGAACGCCCACCTCATAAAACCCTTCGTGATATCCGTAGTGTCGGATCAGGATGGTGGCAAGTTCCTTGAGCGGAATAGGCGCGGGATTGGTTGCCGGTGTATCGGGCTTAGTGGTGGGTAGTTGTTGCACTGTATTTCTCCAGCTCTTGTTAGGTGGCCATGCCTGTCCAGACCGGCGCAGAGGCAGACTCTTGTTGGAAGGTGATGATGTGGTTGTGAACAACGGTGGATGTTGTCCGTTGATTCACGGCCGACTGAATGGCTTGAGCCACAAACTCATTCAAGTTGATGGTCGCATCATTCGCGGCGATGGCTGCGGCGCGGTGCAGCTCAGAGC